>CAZDAV010000006.1:0-19202 GCA_964503725.1 uncultured Steroidobacteraceae bacterium | reverse complement strand
AGGACCTGCTCCGGCGGCGCGCTCACCCCTCGTACCGCCGGAAGACAAGCGTCGCGTTATGGCCGCCGAAGCCGAATGAGTTGCTCATGGCGGCCGAGATCGCGACCTCGCGCGCAACGTTCGGGACGTAGTCCAGGTCGCAATCCGGATCGGGGAATTCGTAGTTGATGGTCGGCGGCAGAATGCCGCGCGCGATGGCCAGGATGCAGGCGATCGCCTCGACCCCGCCCCCCGCGCCGAGCAGGTGCCCGGTCATGCTCTTCGTGCTGCTGATCGGGACGGCCCCGGCTCGCTCGCCAAAGACCGTCTTGATCGCCGCCGTCTCGGCGCGGTCGTTGGGAAGAGTGCTGGTGCCGTGGGCATTGATGTAGCCGATGTCATCGGTCGTCATCCCGGCGTCGGCCAGGGCCAGGCTCATCGATCCGACCGCGCCGCGTCCTCCGGGCGCCGGCAGCGTGATGTGCGAGGCGTCATCGGTGGCCGCGTACCCGACCAGCTCGGCGTGAATCCGTGCTCCGCGCGCCTGGGCATGCTCGAGAGCCTCGAGCACGAGGATCCCGGCGCCATCGGCCATCACGAAGCCGTCGCGATCAGCGTCGAAGGGACGCGAGGCGCGCTGCGGCTCGTCGTTGCGCTTGGTCGAGAGGGCCCGCATGGCGGCGAAGGCAGCGATCGGGATCTCGCCGATGCCGGCCTCGGCCCCGCCGGCGATCATCACGTCGGCGTCGCCCCGCCGAATGATGTTGGTGGCATCACCGATCGCATGGTTGCTGCTCGAGCAGGCGCTCACCGTCGCGTAGTTGGGGCCGCGCAGGTTGCCGTAGATGGCGACGTAGCCGGCACCCATGTCGGGGATGAGCGAGGTGACCAGGAACGGGCCGACGCGGTCGACGCCCAGGTCGTGGGCCTCGATCACGTCCCGGATCATGGTGTTGATGCCGCCGATCCCCGACCCCAGGATGACGCCCGACCGCTCGGCCAGCTCGTCGTCGGTGATCGGGTTCGGCAGGCCGGCATCGGCCATCGCCTCCGCCGAGGCGGCCCAGGCGAAGTGGACGTAGCGGTCGTTGCGCCGGATCTCCTTGCGGGGCATCGTCAGCTCGGCGTCGAATCCCTTCACCTCGCCGGCGATCTTGCTGTCGACGTGGACCGGATCGAATGAGCCGATGCGGTCGATCCCGCTGCGCCCGGCCACCAGGCTGGCCCAGAAGCTCTCGACGTCATTGCCGATCGGCGTTATCGCGCCCATGCCGGTCACCACCACACGTCGCTCACCGCGCTCCGTCGAGCTCGGGCGCGGGGCTCGCTCAGCCATCGACCTGCCCACCCGCGATCGATTGGTCACGCGGGATGACGAAGCTGATCGTGGCCTCCACGGCCGGCTCGCCGTCGACGCTGGCCACCGCTCGGCCGCGCCCGAAGACGCCGCGCAGCTTCTCGAGGGTCACCTCCAGGCGCAGCGTGTCCCCGGGCAGCACGGTGCGCCGGAAGCGGCAGTCGTCGATGCCGGCGAAGAGGGCCAGCTTGCCGCGGTACTCGGGCAGCGAGAGGACGGCGACCGCACCGGCCTGCGCCAGCGCCTCGACCATCAGCACGCCGGGCATGATCGGACGGCCCGGAAAGTGGCCGGTGAACTGCGGCTCGTCGGCGGTGACGTTCTTGATCGCCACCACGCGCTTGCCCGGCTCCAGCTCGATGACGCGATCCAGGAGCAGGAACGGGTACCGGTGCGGAATGATGCGCATGATGTCGGCCGCCTCGAGCGGGAGCTTGAGGTCGGCATCGGTGAGCGCGGCAGCGGTGGCGTCGTCAGTCATCGGTCAATCGTGCGCCATCGGTTCACGCGCTGCCCGTCACGAATGCCGCAGGGCCGACACGGTCCAGCAGGTTGGTGCTCACCTCGCCCCCCAGGAATGCCGAGTTGTCGATGATCCCGCGATGGAACGGCAGATTGGTCTTCACGCCGGCGACCTGGAATTCGGCCAGGGCGCGCCGTGAGCGGGCCAGCGCGATCTCCCGTGTCTCGCCCCACACGATCAGCTTGGCCAGCAGCGAGTCGTAGTACGGCGGCACCTCGTAGCCCGCGTAGAGGTGGGTGTCCACCCGAACGCCGGGCCCACCGGGCAGCGCCAGCTCTTCGATGGTCCCCGTCTGCGGCGCGAAGTTGTCGCCGGGATCCTCGGCGTTGATACGGAACTCGATGGCGTGGCCACGGAGCGCGACCTCCTCCTGGCGGAGCGTCAGCTTCTCGCCGGCGGCCAACCGGATCTGCTCGACGATCAGGTCGACGCCGGTCAGCATCTCGGTCACGGGGTGCTCGACCTGGATCCGGCAGTTGATCTCGATGAAGAAGAAGTTGCCCTCGCCATCGAGCAGGAACTCGAGCGTGCCGGCGTTCTCGTAGCCGGCGGCCAGCACCGAGCGGATCGACAGGTCGCGCAGTCGCTCTCGGGCGGGCTCGTCCATGGCCGGGGAAGGAGCCTCCTCGATGATCTTCTGGTGACGTCGCTGGATGCTGCAGTCGCGCTCGCCCAGGTGGATCCCGTTGCCATGGCGGTCGATCAGGACCTGGACCTCCACGTGGCGACTGTCCTCGATCCACTTCTCGAAGTAGACCGAATCGTCGCCGAACGCGGCCTGCGCCTCCGAACGCGAGAGCGGCAGAGAGGTCTCCATCTCGCGGGGGGAGCGCACCAGGCGCATGCCGCGCCCGCCGCCTCCGGCGGATGGCTTGAGGAGCACCGGATATCCGACCGCATCCGCCTGTTCCAGGGCGTCGCGGATGTCGGACAGGATCCCCTGGCTGCCGGGCACCGTCGGCAGCCCGGTGGCGGCCAGCATGCGGCGAACGGCGTACTTGCTGCCGAACTTCTCCAGCACCTCGGCGCGTGGACCGACGAACTGGAGCTCATGCGCCGCGCAGACCTCGGCGAAGCCGGCGTCCTCGGAGAGGAACCCATAGCCCGGATGGATCGCATCGCAGCCGGTCACCAGCGCCGCCGATACCACCGCGGGCTGGTTCAGGTAGCTCTTGCGCGCCTCCGCCGGCCCGATGCAGATCGCCTCATCGGCCATCCGAACAGCCAGTGTGTCGCGGTCCGCCTCGCTGAAGGCGATCACCGCCGGGACCCCCAGGTCGCGGCACGCGCGCAGGATCCGAACCGCGATCTCCCCACGGTTGGCGATCAGGATCTTGTTGAACATCAGGCGGGCACCCCCGCCGGGGCGGCTGCCCGCGCGGCGACCGCATGGGCCAGGCTGCGCTCGTCAGAGACATGCAGCAGGCGCGCCCCGGGCACGATGCGACGGACCATCCCGGTCAACGCGCCGCCGGGCCCGCACTCGACGAAGGTGTCGACGCCCTCCCCCGCCATGAGGCGGACGGACCGCACCCATTCCACCGGCGAATGCACCTGCCGCGCGAGCAGCACGCGGATCTCGCTCGCCTCGCGGACCGGCTGAGCGGTCACGTTACTGACCACCGGAAGCGCCGCATCGCTCCAGGCGGCGTCCCCAAAGGAGGCCGACAGGGCCTCCCCGACCCCCGCCATCAGCGGCGAGTGGAATGGGCCCGAGACCTTGAGCGCGATCGAGCGGCGCGCCCCTGCCGCATGCAGGGGCTGCGTGGCGGCCGCCAGCGCTGCCGGTGTCCCGCTGATGACGACCTGGCCCGGCGCATTGTCGTTGGCCACCACCAGCGCCGATCCGAAGCCGAGCGAGGCGATCACGCCGGCGACGGCGTCACGGTCAAGGCCGATGACCGCCACCATCCCGCCATCCACGCCGGCGTCCGACATGAGCGCCCCTCGCCGGGCCACCAGCCGCAGTGCGTCCGCGACCGACAGAACGCCGGCCGCGACGAGCGCCGCGTATTCGCCCACCGAATGGCCAGCCACGAAGGCGGGCGTCAGCCGCTCTCCGCGGACGGCGAGCCCCTCCTCGAGCGCGCGGAGGCAGGCGACCGAGGTGGCCACCAGGCACGGTTGCGTCTGGCGCGTGTCATTCAGGCGCTCTTCGGGGCCGTGCCAGGCCAGGTCCGAGACCCGCCAGTCAAGGGCGGCGTCGGCCTCCTCGAAGACGGCCGCCGCGGCGCGCGATGACGCGGCCAGCTCGGCGCCCATGCCGACCGCCTGGGACCCCTGTGGCGAGAAGAGAAGCGCGACGCTCATTCGGCCGCTTCCAGCTCGATCAGCAGCTGCCCGTACTCGACCGCCTCGCCGGCCTCGGTCACGAGATTGCGCACCGTCCCGCGGCGCGGGGCGCGAACGTCATGCCGCACGCCCAGCATCTCCACGTGGCCCAGCTCGTCGCCCTTGTCGACCGGTAGCCCGGGGCCAAGCCCATCCGCATACACGAAGAATCCGACTGCCGGCGAGGTGACGCCCTGGTGCAACGGTCCGCTCGGCACCACGCCGACGCGATCCGCGGCCAGGCTCACGGCAGGAGTCGTGCCGGCGCGTGGGCTCGGCGCGACCGGGGGCGCGTCCAGGGCTCGCACCACGCGCACACGCAGCTCGCCGCGCCGCACCTCGATCTCGCCGAGCCCGTGCTTCGCAAGTCGCTCGGTGAGCTGCGGCACCAGCTCCTCAGCGGCGCGCTTGACCAGCTCGAGGGGATCCACCGAATCGGTCAAGCGTCCTCCTCGCTGTTGTCACTGCCATCGTCGCCGCTTGGCCAGATCTCGCTCCAGCGAGGCCGGCGCGGGATGCCGGGCAGATGCAGCAGGCGCCCGATGCGGCGCCGCAGCGACAGCTCGTCGGGGCGGCCCCGCGAAGGCGTTTCTGTCTCGCGGATCAGCCCGATCCCGCGCAGACGAGCATAGCGGGTCGTCAGCAGAGCCTCGGTGTCCAGGCGGCTGATCCGGCCGAGGGACGCGAGGATCGCCGCCTTGACCGCCGCGGCGGTGGCCGCGTGGTCGGCGTGCGCCCCCTCCTCCGGCTCGGGGATGATGCCGTCCACGACACCCAGCTCGAGCTGGTCGGCGGCGGTCATGCGCATGGCTGCGGCAGCGGTCGGCGCCATCTCCGCAGCTCGCCACAGGATCGCCGCACATCCCTCCGGCGAGATGACCGAGTAGGTCGCGTTCTCGAGGGCCAGCACCTCGTCGCCGACGCCGATCGCCAGCGCACCCCCCGAGCCGCCCTCGCCGACGATGACGACCACGATCGGCACCTGCAGGCCGGTCATCAGCTTGATCGAGGAGGCGATCGCCTCCGCCTGGCCCCGCTCCTCGGCGGCCGGTCCGGGGAAGGCGCCGGCGGTGTCCAGGAAGGTGACCACCGGCATGCCGAGCTTGTCCGCCAGCCGCATCAGGCGCTGCGCCTTGCGGAATCCCTCAGGGTGCGGCGAGCCGAAGTTGCGGAAGATGTTCGAGTCGGTGTCCATCCCCTTCTGATGGCCGATCAGCATCACCGGCCGCCCGTCGAGCAGCGCAGGGCCGCCGACCATCGCCGGATCGTCGCGGAACGAGCGATCGCCGTGCAGCTCGGCGAAGTCGTCGAAGATGAGCGAGGCGAGGTCGAGCGTGCGGGGGCGCTGCGGATGCCGCGCCAGCTGAACCCGGCGCCACGCCGCCTCCACGGCCTCGGCCGAGGGCGGCGACGCACTCAGCATGATCTGGCTCATCGGTCGTCCCCGAATGCTCGCTCGCGGGCCGTTTCGGCCTCGTCTGGCGGCGCCTTCTCGACCTCGATCCCGATCGTCTCGCTGACGGCGGTCCCGAGGCGCTCGGCCATGCCGGAGAGGACTCCGATCGGTCCCCAGCCACGGGTCTCGCCGCCGGCCTGCGAGCCGTCCTCGGCCGCGGCGACCGGGAGAAGGCGGAGCAGGCGCGAGAGGGTCGCTCGCAGCTCGGAGCGCTGCACGATGACATCCACGAAGCCGTGCTCCAGCAGCGACTCCGCGCTCTGGAAACCCTCGGGGAGGTCTTCACCGACCGTGCCG
This sequence comes from uncultured Steroidobacteraceae bacterium, assembly GCA_964503725.1. Taxonomy (GTDB): domain Bacteria; phylum Chloroflexota; class Limnocylindria; order QHBO01; family QHBO01; genus CF-167. The sequence goes on along the minus strand of CAZDAV010000006.1, from coordinate 13,259 downwards.
CTGGCGACCCGCGCTCCGGCGAAGCCGATCAGCGCTTTCGGCTCGGCCAGGATGACGTCGCCGAGCGAGGCGAAGCTTGCCAGTACGCCGCCGGTGGTGGGGTCTGTCAACACGCTGAAGAACGGAATGCCGGCCGCGTCAAGTCGGGCCAGGGGTGCGGTGGTCTTGGCCAGCTGGAGCAGCGAGAGCGTCCCTTCCTGCATCCGAGCTCCACCGGACGCGCTGACGACGATGGCCGGCATGCGCTCGACCAGCGCAGCCTCGAAGCAGCGGGCCAGCTTCTCGCCCACCACGCTCCCCATGCTGCCCCCCATGAAGCGAAAGTCGAAGAGGCCGATGGCGACGCGCTGCCCGTCGACTGTCCCGGTGCCCCACACGGCCGCCTCACGCAGGCCGGTCTTGATGCGCGCCGCCTCCAGGCGGTCGAGGTACGGCTTCTGGTCGTGAAAGCCGAGCGGGTCGCCCGACTCGAGGCCGGCGTCACGCTCGGTGAAGCTGCCGGGATCGAGCAGCAGGTCGATCCGCTCGCCGATCCCCATCCGGAAGTGATGCCCGCAGGTCGGACAGACCCGCAGGCTCCGCTCCAGCTGCCGGTTGAAGATCTGCGACTCGCAGCTCGGGCACTTGGTCCAGGTCTCTGGCGTCACCTCGCGGCGGCGCGAGAAGGGGAACTTGATCGGCATCACGCGGCCCTAGCGGTGCGCCGGCCGGACGCCGGCCTCGATATTGCGGCGCGAACCGCGGCGGATGGCGATCAGGGTCAAGCCGAGCCCGACCGCTGCGGACGAGAGGCCGCCGGTGATCAGCAGGCGCGCCGGATGGCGAAGCTCGCGACGGGTCGCGTCGCTCACGGCGGAGAAGACGCGTGCCACGCCCTCCGGCCGGGCCAGCCGCGACGCCAGCCGGGCCTCGAAGCGCGTGCCGGCCGGCACCGGAGTGAGCGCCGAGCGCACCAGCGACGCGGCATCGACGAGCGGGGCCAGCTCGGGACCCACGGTCGGACGTTGCCCGGTCAGCACCTCGTCGACGGCACGGTCGAGTCGCTCCGCGCGGGTATGGATGGGCAGTGCTGATCTCCCTGGTGCAACGGAAAACGAAAGGCGCGCCGCACAGCGCCCCTCACCCGAGCCAACACCGGAGGACGCTCTGCGTTACACCCCGTGCACGGGACGAGGGTGGATCAGCGCCCCAGGGCGGCCGCCAGGTCCCGCAGCGCCCGATGCAGCAGCACGCGTGCGGCACCCTCGGACCGGTCCATCACCTGCCCGATCTCGCGCGAGGTGAGACCGTCCACGAACCTCAGCAGCACGACCTGGCGCCGATCCTCCGGGAGGCCGGCGACCGCGCGCAGAACCCGGCGCAGCTCCTCGGCGTCGGCCACCAGGCCGGCGGGATCCGCATTCGGCGCTGCCGGCTCCAGGTTCGCGGGCAGCGGCTCGGTCCGTCGCCGGAACCGGCTGCGGCGCGCATTGGCGATGGTGTTGTGCGCGATCCTGAACAGCCACGCTCGGAAGGTCGCCCCATCGTCGCGGTAGGTGGGGAGCGCCTGAAGCGCGGCAAGGAAGGTCCGCTCGGTGGCGTCTTCCGCATCGTGGTGGTCCCCCAACTGGTAGAAGGCGTAGCCGTAGACCCGGTCGAGGTAGCGGCGGTAGAGCACCTCGAACGCGGCGCGATCGGCCTGCGCCGCTCGCACGTCCGCCAGGTCCGGATCGCCCGCCGTCGCCCCCCGCGAGGCAGGGTCGCGCTGCGGCTGCGCGTCACTCATCGGCCGGCCGTCGCGGGCGTGGAGTCATGCACGCGAGCCACCTCGCCCACGCTCAGCGCCAGGCGGCCGGCATCGGTATCCAGGAGCAGCGAGCCATCCTCCGCGATGCCGACCACTCGCCCGTTGACCAGGCCGTCCCCGGTGTCGACCTCCACGCGCCGGCCGTCGAGCCATGAATGGGCTCGGAAACGTGCCAGTGGGGCGTCTCCCCGCTCCAGTGCCGAAACTTCGGTGTCCAGCGCCGCCAGGAGGTGCCCGAGGAGCACGACGCGGTCAATCGGCTCACCCGCCAGAGAAGCCAGGGACGAGGCGGAGCTCGCGATCTCGGCCGGCATGTCGGCCGGCAGCCAGTTGACGTTGATCCCGATCCCGATGACCGCCTCGGCGAGCGCCCCACCTTCCAGGGCCGTCTCGACCAGCAGGCCGGCGACCTTTCGGCCATCGCGGTCGACGAGGTCGTTCGGCCAGCGGATGGCGAGCCCGGCGTTCGGCACGAGGGTCGCGCAGGCGTCGCGGACGGCCAGCGCGGCGGAGATTCCGAGGAGCCCGGCCAGGTGCCCGGCGATCGCGGGCCGCAGCGCGAGGCTGACCAGCAGGTTGGACCCGGCCGGTGAGATCCACGACCGCCCGCGGCGGCCCCGACCTGCCGTCTGCAGATCTGCAACCACCGCCAGTCCGTCGCGCCCCGACTCAGCCAGGGCGGCGCGGGCACGATCGTTGGTCGAGTCGATCTCGGCGTGGAACTCGACGGCATGCCCGATTCGCCGTGTGGGAACGGCGGCGCGCGACCAGGCGGCGGGATCGGTCATGCCCGGCATTATGCCGCCAACCGTCCAGAAGCCCCTCGAGCGGGCCCGGTTCGGAGGCCACCGTGCCGCACGGCGGCGCCGTCACGTCGCGCGCTACACTCGCCATCCGATGAGCCAGCCGATCGCCCGCGAGCGCGTCTTCAGCGGGATCCAACCGTCCGGCGCGTCGCATCTGGGCAACTATCTCGGCGCCCAGGCCAACTACGTGGCCCTCCAGGACGAGTACGAGGCCATCTACGGCATCGTCGACTACCACGCCATGACGACCGTCCACGATGGCGAGGAGCTGCGCCGGCTGACCCGTGAGATGGTGCTTGACCTGCTGGCAGTGGGCCTCGACCCCGACCGCTGCGCCCTCATCCGCCAATCGGACTTCCCCGAGCACGCCGAGCTCGCCTGGATCTTCAATACCGTGGTGCCGGTGACGTGGCTCGAGCGCAACCCCACCTACAAGGAGATGCGCGCCGAGGGGAAGGACAACAGCCTGGGGCTGCTCGACTACCCGGTCCTGCAGGCCGCCGACATCGTCATCTACAAGGCTTCGCGCGTGCCGGTCGGCAAGGACCAGGCGGCGCACCTGGAGCTGTCGCGCGAGATCGTGCGCGCCTTCAATCGGCGCTATGGACCGATCTTTCCCGAGCCGCAGCCGGTCTTCAGCGATGCGCCGGTCGTGCTTGGCACCGATGGCGTGCGCAAGATGAGCAAGTCGGCCGGCAACACCATCCCGATCTTCGCCGAGCCCGATGAGATCCGTCGCCTGGTGACGAGCATGGTGACCGACCCGCAGCGCATCAAGCGCACCGACCCCGGCCGCCCGGAGATCTGCAACGTCTGCCAGCTGCACAGATTCTTCGGAGCCGACTACCTCCAGATCCAGGACGGCGAGCGAACGGCGCGGACCGGCTGCGTCGAGACCAAGGGCCTCCTGGCAGAGCGGATCATCGAGCGCTTCCGACCGATGCGCGAGCGTCGCGAGCAGCTTGCCGCCGATCCCGGCCATGCCGAGGCGGTCCTTGCCGCCGGCGCGGCCAAGGTGCGACCGCTGCTGGAGCGGACGATGGACGAGGTGCGGGCCGCGACCGGCATCGGTCCTCGGGTGGGGGGCGCGGCATGACCGAACGGCATCCGAACGAGGGTCTTGGCCCTCGCGAGCGAAACTGGCTGCTCGCCTTCCTGATCATCGGCTCCACCTATGTCGGCCTGCTGCTGCTGCAACAGGTGCTCGTGATCCTGGGCGGCTTCAGCCAGATCCTGCTGATCCTCTTCCTGGCCTGGCTGCTGGCCTTCGTGATGTCGCCGGTGGCGCGCTTCATCGCCGACAGGCTGCACATCTCGCGCGGCATCGCGGTGGCGATCGCCTATCTGCTGGCGCTGGTCGCCCTCGGCTTCGTGCTCTTCACCACCGGGGCGGCGATCACCGTGCAGCTGGCGGCGGCGACCGACGAGTTCCCGCAGACCGCGCGCAGGATCGAGGAGACCCTGGCCGGATATCAGTCCGGACTGGGCCTTGACCGATTCGATATCGACCTGGTCGGCCTCTTCCACAGCGCCCAGGATCAGGTCGGCAACCTGGCCGGCGCCATCTTCGACCAGGCGCAGGAGATCGCCGGCGCCACCCTGGCCACCCTCGGTGCACTGTTCCTGATCCTGATCCTGTCGCTCTACATGTTGATCGACAGCGACCGGCTGCTTGCCAAGCTGAACCGGCTGGTTCCGCGCCGCTACTCCGACGAGATGCAGATCCTGGAGCGCAGCGTGGCCCGCGCCTTTGGCGGCTTCCTGCGGGCGCAGCTGGTGCTGGCCATCATCCAGGCCGTGCTGGTCGCCGTGGTCGGCACGGCGTTCGGGATCCCATACCTGTTCCTGGTGGGAACCCTCTCCGCGCTGGCGATGGTGATCCCCTTCTTCGGCCCGCCGCTGGCCCTCATCCCGCCGATCGTCGCGGCCTGGATCTACACGCCGGACACCTTCCTCTTCTCGGCCGTGATCCTGATCGCGGTGCAGACCGTAGTCGTCAATTGGCTGCAGCCGCGGCTGATGCGCGGCGCGCTCGGCATGCATCCGATCCTCGTGCTGGTCGGCCTGCTGGTCGGTGCCCAGGTCGCCGGCGTGTGGGGCGCTCTCTTCGGGATTCCGGTCATCGCCGTCCTCAACGTCTTCCTCAACCTGGTCCTGTGGAGCGAGCTGCCGAACGCGGCCCTGCCGGAGGGCGAACGACTCGACGACGTGGGCGAGGGGACGATGGTCAGCGTCTCACGGGAGCAGGTGTCGGACGAGACCCATCCGCACATCCACGTGCGGCGCACCATCCGCCCCGATGGCCAGGAAGAGATCGAGATGGTCGTCGAAGAGGAGCCCCCGCCCTAGAGCTCCCGCAGCGCCAGGTGACGCCGCCCCTCGGCAGTGCGGGCCTCGTCGACCGGCACCCCGAAGACGCGGTGCACGAGGGCTGGGCTCAGCACCTCCGCCGGGCTGCCGTCGGCGACCACCTGTCCATCGTCGAGCACCGCCACCCGTGGCGCGAAGGCCGCCGCCAGGTTGAGGTCGTGGAGGACCGCGAGCACCGTCAGGTCGCGCTGGTCGCGCAGCCGGCGGATCGCGCCCAGCAGGCTGACCTGGTGGGCAAGGTCGAGATGCAGGGTCGGCTCATCCAGGAGAAGCAGATCCGGCTCCTGGGCGAGTGCCATCGCGACCAGCAGCCGCTGCCGCTCACCGCCTGACAGCTCCTCGACCGGACGGTCCGCCAGCTCGTCCGCGCCGGCGTCCAGCAGGGCGCGGCCGATCGCCCGCTCGTCATCCGCGCTCGAGGCAAAGAGACGTCGCGCGTGGGGCAGGCGACCCATCGCCACCAGCTCGGCCACCCGGAAGCCGCCGGGCAGATCGAGCTGCTGCGGCAGGACCGCCACGCGCCGGGCAAGCGCGTCGCGACGCCAGCTCGCCAGCGGCTGCCCATCGAAGAGGACCGATCCGCCGTGGGGCGCCAGCGTCCCGGCCAGGCAGCGCAGGAGTGTGGTCTTGCCGCTTCCGTTGGTGCCCACGAGTGCCACCAGCTCGCCGCGCGCGAGCAGCAGGTCCAGGCCGCGCAGGACCTCGCGGCGTCCCCCATGCGCCAGCGGATAGCCCGCCATCAGGCCGTGGACGGCAACCAGCTGATCGGTGGCGACCGCGGCGGTCATGCCGCGACCCCGCTGCTGACCTGGCGCGAACGGCGCAGCAGCCACAGCAAGAATGGCGCACCGAGCAGCGCCGTCACGATGCCGACCGGGATGCCACCGGCCAGCCGGGCGCCCAGGTCGGCCAGCGCCAGCAGCGCGGCCCCGTACAGCAGGCTCGCCGGCAACAGCAGCCGGTGGTCCGGGCCGGTTGCCAGACGGAGCAGATGCGGCACCACCAGTCCCACGAAGCCGATGGTGCCCGAGATCGCGACGGCCGCCGACGTGGCCAGCGTGGCGAGCACGGTCAGGATCAGCTTCTCGCGCTCGACGTCGACCCCCAGGTGAGCTGCCGGCGCGTCACCCAGCAGCATCGCGTTGAGGCGGCGCCAACGGACCAGGAGGAGCGCGAAACTCGCTGCCAAGAGCGGGGTCGCGAAGGCCAGCGTCGTCCACGATGCCGCCGCCAGCGAGCCCATCAGCCAGCCGAAGATCGCCCCCAGCGCGCGCCCAGAGACGAACATCAGGAGCGCCACGCCGGCCGCCAGGACCGATGACACGGCGTAGCCGGTCAGCAGCAACGTGACCACCGGCACGCGGCCATTCGAGCGCGCGATGCTGTAGACCAGCAGGACGCTCAGCAGGCCGCCGGTGAACGCGAAGAGATGCACGACCCCCAGGCCCAGCCAGACGGTGCCGGCCCCGATCGCCAGAGCCGGCAGCAGGACCGGGGCCAGGATCCCGGCGATCGCCCCGAGCGAGGCCCCGGCCGCGGTTCCGATGATGTAGGGATCGGCCATCGGGTTGCGCAGGAGCGCCTGGAAGACAGTGCCGGCCATGGCCAGACCGCCGCCGACGAGCATGGCGGTCAGCACCCTGGGCAGGCGCAGGTCGAAGATGATCGTCTCGGCCGTGGGCGGCCACGTCTCGGGCAGCGGCAGCGCCAGCAGCCGTCGACCGAGGATCGCAACCGTGTCCCCGATGCCAACCCCCACGCTCCCGAGCGCGACCGCCGCCAGCAGGACGACGACGGCCAGCGCCGCCCCGCCACCAAGGACGACCGCCGCGCGCGTCAGCAACGGCCGCGCGACGAAGGCGCGGCTGCGAGTCGTGGCGGCGGCGGCGCGCATCGGCTTCGCCCTAGTCGAACTGCTCGGGGTGGATGGCGCGAGCCAGCGACTCGAGCCCATCGATGATGCGCGGGCCCGGACGCGTGATCACCACGTCGTCGAGGGCGACGACGATTCGGCCCGATTCGACCGCGCTTATCGCGCCCCATCCGTCGCGCGCCGCCACGCTGGCGGGCGTGATCGACGGATCGTAGGTGGCATCGCCGAGCAGGATCAGCTCCGGGTCAGCGACGACCAGCTCCTCAAGCTGCAGGGAGGTGGAGAGGGGGTCGCCGGTGACCGGGTCGGCGCCGGCCAGGGCGATCAGTGAAGCCAGGAAGGAGCCCTCGCCGGCGGTATAGATGACTCCCTCGAAGACGCCGACCTCGTAGAAGGTCCGCGGCCGCTCGGCCGTTGCCACCGCATCCACGACGACCTGAGCCCGGTCGCGCATCTCGGCCAGAAGGCTGGCGGCCGCCGATTCGGCGTCGATGGCGCGCCCGACCAGCTCGATATCGGCGTACAGCTCGTCCAGGCTCTCCGGATAGAGGACCAGGACCGGATATCCGAGATCCGCGAGCTTGGTGATGATCGTGGTCGGTGTCAGCTCATTCCCTGCTGCCAGGATCAGCTGCGGATCGGCGTCCACCACCTTCTCGACGTCCACCTGGGCGGCGATCACCACCTCGGGCAGGTCCGCGGTCATGAGCGGGTAATCGTCGAAGTCGGTGACCCCCGTCAGCTCATCGCAGGCATCCAGGGCGCAGACGATCTCGGTGTTCGACGGGGCGAGGCTCACGATGCGGAGTGGATCCGCCGGAATGATGACCTCGCGGCCCGCGTCGTCGGTCAGCGTGACGGGGTAGGCCGGGGCGGCGCTTGGGGGCGCCAGGCTCGACGTGCCGGAATCCGAGGGAAGGGCCGAGGCCCCGGGGCTGGCCGGCGCGCAGGCGGTCACGGCCATGGCGACGAGGGATGAGAGGAGGAGTGCTCGAAGACGGGTGCTCATGGTGATGCCGCTCCCTTTTCACGCGAGGGGTGTGGACATCGCGTGCGGGCTGGCGACCTGGCTCCCGTGCTCCCGATCAGAGGGGCTCGGTTACAGTAGCGGGACTGCGCCGGCATCTCACCGGCTTCTCCATTGATCCGTGGTCCTTGCGGCCACGGCACCCGACGCGGTCTTCAGTTGGTAAGGCGAGGATCCTAGCAGAAGGCCCGCCGGCGGCGAGCGCGTGGCGGGCCTCGAATGCGTACTGGGCCCTACGCCAGGGCGCCCACCTCGCTCCGACCGTAGAGCGGGGTCTCCTTGGCGGCGTCGGAGAGCATCGGGTCGAGCATCTTCTGAATGGCCAGTGTGTGCGAGCAGCCGCCGGCGGACTCGAACAGGTGGCAGTCGCAGTGCCATTGATCGGCGTCGAGGGAGAGCGTGTGGCTTCCGTTGTCGCCGGAGAAGGTGGCGGAGATTCGCTCGATCTTCACCCGGTCAGGCTCGTGCGCGTAGCGCATCGCCTTTTCGACTTTGCCGATCATGCTCGAGTGCACTGCTTCGGATCCTCCCGGCGCCGGCACCCGGCGCCGCTACTATCGGCGCCCGTCAGTCCGTCGACCGAGCGAGCCGCTGCTTCAACATTGACAAGAGTGTAACCGGGGTCGGGTCGGTCTGATAGAGGATTGCGAGATACACGCTCACCAGGTCGCCGAATGCCACCCCACACAGGGTTCTGGCCAACGCCGATGGGCCCTCCACCCAGATGACGCTGCGATTCGTCGCCCGCTCGCCGAGCAGCTCGTTGACCACCTCGTAGCGGGCGGCTATCTCCGGCGGCTCGGTCGGGTCGCGAACCTCGACCACGTACAGGGAGTCTGAGAGTTCGCGCGGATTGAGGCTCCCCTCGATGGCGTTGTGGTTCGCCTCCGGCATCGGCTCGAAGACGGCCCACGCCTTGGCGTTCTCGTTCATCTGCGTCTTCCAGCGATGCGCCACCGCGGCCATCGATCCGGCCCCATAGATGACCGGGATGCGACCGAAGATTGACCAGGCCAGCTGCTTGGCAGGACTCGCATCGGTCTCGACCGAAGGCGCGTTACGCTCGAGCAGCGACTCGAGCGCCTCGACCGCCGGTCCGAGCGGATCCGGCTCGACCAGCAGGCCCGCGCGCGCCAACAGCTCATGCAGCAGGCCGATCCCGAAGCCGATCGCAGCCCGCGGCTGGCCGGGCGCCTCGTAGCGCAGGTAGGGGCTCCCGTCCTCGACGGCGGTGCTGCCCAAGCTGCCGCCAGTGCTGATGACGACAAGCGGCAGGCCGCGACGGCGGGCCTCGGTCGCCCCTGAGACGGTTTCGACCGTCTCCCCGGAATGGCTGGCCGCGATCACCAGCGTTCTCGCGGTGGCCCAGGCGGGCAGTCCATAGTCGCGATGGACGACGAGCGGTACGCGGAGCCGCTCCCCGGCAATGCCGGCGACCAACTCGGCGCCGATAGCCGAGCCGCCCATCGCCAGCACGCAGACCGCATCGACGTCGCGATGCACGGCAGGCAGCTCGACGGCCGCCGCCACCCGACGAGCGAGCGCCAACTGGCGGGGCATCTCGCGCACGCGTCCGATCATGTCGGCGGTGTCGATGCCCCGGATCACATTCGGGTCGTCGAGCGTGACCGCCTCGTCGAAAAGGGGCGGAGACTGCGGGTCCTCGTCGGGCGGGGGCTCGTCGCGGCGACCGGGCTCGTCGTCCGGGTCCTTGTAGCCGAAAAGGTCGCGCGCGTCGCTCATTCAGGTCAGGCTGCCACGCCGGATGCGGCGATGCGCCGCCCCTCGTCCATGAGCGTATCAACATCTGCCTGGGAGCGCGCCTCGACGTAGATCCGCAGCAGCGCCTCCGTGCCGGAGAAGCGGATCAGCAGCCAGGCGCCATCGTCGCGGTAGAACTTGAAGCCGTCGCCGGTGTCGAGCGCCTGTCGGCGGACCACGGTCCGGCCCGCCAGCGACTCAGGGGCCTCGTGCTCCAGTCGGGAGAGGGTGTCGGCCTTCACCGCGTCATACCCCTCCCGCGCGAAGCGGATGTCGGTTCGGTTGTAGTAGCTCGGCCCGGCCAGCGCCTGGAGCTCGGCCAGCACCTCGGACGCGCGCTCCTTCCTTGTCAGCCACAGGTCGAGCAGGAAGAGCCCGGACGCCAGGCCGTCGCGCTCGGGGATGTGCATCCCGAAGCCAAAGCCACCCGACTCCTCCCCGCCGATAACCGCGTGCGTCTCGGTCATCTTCGGCCCCACGAACTTGAAGCCGACGCCCGTCTCATACGCCTGCGTGCCATAAATCTCGGCCAGGCGCGGTGCCATCGAGGTACTGGTCACAGTGTAGACCGCCGGCCCGATCTGCCCGCGCACCTCGAGCAGGTACCAGTACAGGAGGCCGTACACCTGCAGCTGGTTGACGAAGACTCCCTCTTCGGTCGCCATCCCGACCCGGTCCGCGTCGCCGTCGAAGGCGATCCCGATATCCGCACCCCAGCGTGGAATCTCCTCCAGCCACGCGTCGATGTTGGGGGGGATGGGCTCGGGGTTCACGCCGCCGAAGAACGGGTTCCGCTCGGTGTGCAGCTCGCGCACGGTCATGCGCGCATCGGCCAGAAGGCGGCTGAACCAGCCGGCGCCCGATCCGTACATCGGCTCCACCAGGACCCGTCCCTCCGCCGCCCGGATCCGCTCCAGGTCCACAATGCTGGCCAGCTGGTCCCGGAAGCGCGGATACGGATCGAAGGTATCCACCAGGCCGGCGGCCTGCGCGTCGGCGAAGTCGCGGCGCGGCGGCAGCTCGTCCTCCGGGTGGCGATCCATGGTCGCCTCGATCGCTGCCAGCATCTCGGGCGCTCCGGAGCCGCCGGTATCGGCCTTGACCTTGAAGCCGTTGTCGGTCCACGGGTTATGGCTGGCGGTGATCACGATTCCCGCACCCGCGTTCAGCTCGCGCGTGAAAAAGCTGCCCACCTGGGTCGGCACCGCCTCAGGTGGGGTGAAGGAGCGGATGCCCTGCGCTGCCAGCACCTCCACGCAGGCACGTGCGAAGTGCTCCGATGCGAAGCGCCGGTCGTGGCACACCACCACGCCACGCTCCGCGGTGCCGGCCTGGGCCAGGTACTCGCCCACGGCGCGTGCGCAGCGCCGCACGTTGTGGAAGGTGAACTCCTCGGCGATCGCCGCGCGCCAGCCATCGGTTCCGAACTTGATGCGTGTCACCGCCGCCTATCCTACCCGCTGCCGCGGCGCCATCCGACGGTCGGCGAGGGTCGCCAGGCGGTCCAGCTCTGCCTGCAGCTGCGCGAGCCTGGGCTTCAGCGGCTCGCGTGCCCGGATGATGATCCGCTCGCCTTCCTCGACCCGCATGCGGCAGAAGGGGAGCGGCACGAGGTGACGGTCCCAGCGGCCGTTGAAGCGCCATGGGGGACGGATCGAGACGGCCCAGGGCTGGATCGGGATGCCCGACTCGCGGGCCACGATCACAGCTCCCGGCTTGGCTACGCGATATGGTCCCAGCGGGCCGTCGCAGCTCACCACCAGGCTCAGCCCTTCCCGACCGATGCGGCCCAACTCGAGTGCCAGCCGGGCGGCCTCGGCACGATTCCCCTCAGCGGGCAGCGTCACCACCCCGGAACCCATCGACTCGAGCATGGAATTCATCACGATGCCGCGGAACCCGCGCGTGCTGAAGCTGATCACCCGTTTGACGTGGCGCAGCCGAAACGCGGCAGTGCAGGCCACCAGGTTCGACTCGTGCCAGATCGCGAAGATCGCCTGTCCCTGGAAGACCGGAGGTCCCGAGGTGCGTGCCGTGGCGGCCACCAGGCGAAGATAGAGCGCCATGGCCCGGCCGATCACGCGTGCCAGCAGGGCGTACCGAATCGGATCTTCCTGGGCGATCGCCGGAGGTGGACCGATCGGCGCTGCCGCCGCCGGCGCCATCGGGCTAGAGATATTGTTCTCCGGCCTTCTCGGCGATCTCATCGAGGACGGGCTTGATCTCCTCGGCGCGCTCCCGGGCGCAGACCAGCAGCGCATCCGGCGTATCGACAATGATCACGTCGCGCAGGCCAACGGTCACCACCAGCCGATCGCCGCCGTGCACCAGCACACGCTCTGACCCGCGGTCAAGATGCTGGCCGGAGGCCACCAGGCTTGCACCACTGCGCGCGGAGAGTGCCTCGAGCAGGGCGGACCACGAGCCGATGTCGCTCCAGCCGGCATCAAGCGGGACCACGGCCATCCGTCCATCGGCCGCCGCCGGTTCGGCGATCCCGACGTCGATGGTGATGGCCGGCACCGGTTCGAGGATGGTGCGCACCTCGTTCATCCAGCCCGGTGTGCGATGCAATCCGGCAATCTTGTCGAGAACAGCTGCCAGCTCGGGCTGGAATCGCTCCATCGCCTGCCGATAGGCGTACACGCGCCAGGCGAAGATGCCGGCGTTCCAGAGGTAGCCGCCCTCGGCCAGCATGTGCTTCGCATCGGCCGCGGTCGGCTTCTCGACGAAGCGCTCGACCAGGGCCGTCGGAAGCGGGGCGTGCAGCGGCGCGCCGACCTTGATGTAGCCGTACCCGGTGGCAGGGTTGGTCGCCACCACGCCCAGGCAGACGAGGTAGCCGCGCTCGGCGGTGCGCGCCGCCTCCTGGAGCGCCTCCACGAAGCGTCCCTCGTCGGCCACGAAGTGGTCGGCCGGCAGGACGAGCGCCACCTCGTCGCTTTCTCGGCGCGCGAGAACCGTCGCGAGGCCGGCGGCGACCGCGGTCGAGCGCGCGAGTGGCTCGCCCAGGACGTTGTCGGGGGGAAGGTGCGGAAGCTGTTCCTGCGTCGCGCGAACGTGAGCCTGGGACGTGATCACATAGATGTCGTGCGGCTTCAGCAGATTGCCGAGGCGCGCCACGGTCTGCTGGAGCAGGCTCGTCTCCCCGGTCAGGGCCAGGAGCTGCTTGGGCGAGCGGCGGCGGGAGAGCGGCCAGAGGCGGGTCCCGGAGCCACCGGCCATCACGATCGCGAACATCGGCCAGACGCTACCACCCATCGGCGGACTCTGGAGCGTGAACCCGGAAGCGCGCTCCAGGACTATGGTTGGTAGCGATGCGCGCTCTCAAACGTGTCCTCCTCATCGCCGTGGTCGTGGTGGTCGTCCTTGGCGCCTACGCCCTGTGGCTCGTCTACGGGGCCTGGCCGGTCCCCGCCGGCTACGAGTTCCCGCGCCACCCCATGTGGGGCGGCGGTCCCTTAGGCCTATTCGAAGGCAAGCTCGTCGAGGAGGATGGCTGCATCCGCACCGGGAACAGCGATTACGCCGCAACGGTCGTGTGGCCCCCCGGCTACTCGCTCGAGCTGAACGGCGGCCGTCCGGAGGTGCATGGCAGCGGCCAGGTGGTCGGCATGGGCGTATCGGTTCGCCTGG
>CAZDAV010000005.1:6661-20661 GCA_964503725.1 uncultured Steroidobacteraceae bacterium | reverse complement strand
AGGCCGGGGCCTTGTCGGCGCCGGTCGCCACCACCAGCACGGCGCGCGCCGCGTTGATCACCGGCAGGGTCAGGGTCAGTCGCGCCGGCTGCTGCTCGGGCGCCGGGGTGGCAACCACCCAGCGCCGCCGCTCGGCGAGTGCGTCGGAACCGGGGAAGAGCGACGCGATGTGGCCGTCGCGTCCGATCCCCAGCCAGACCAGGTCGAAGGCCGGAGGCGGCGAGGCACCGGGGGTGGAGCCCAACACGCGAGCCAGCTCTCGCTGGTAGGCAACCGCCGCTGCGTCGAGGTCGGGCAGGTCGGCCGGCATGCGATGCAGCGCGTTCGGGCGCACCCCCGGCAGGTGGGAGAGCAGCAGCCGCCACGCCATGCCGAAGTTGGACTCCGGATGGTCGGGTGGGACGGCGCGTTCGTCTCCCCAGAAGAACTCGACCCTCGACCAGTCCACGCGGCGGACGCGAGGGGCCCGGGCCAGCAGTGCGTATGCCGCGCCCGGCGTCGAGCCACCGGGGAGCGCGATCCGAAAGCTCCCGCGGCGGCGGATCGCGTTGCGCGCTGCTGCCACCACGCGATCAGCGGCCGCTTCGGCGACCTCGGCGCGGGACGCCAGGACCAGGAACCGACGGCTCACCGGGCTGAGCCGGCCGCTTTCACCTGGCGGGCCGAGGAGAGGAAGACCGTCGCCGCGCGCAGGGCATCCTCGTATACCGGGTCATGCCGGAGGCTGGTCAGGTCGGCGGCCAGCAGCTCCGATTCGGTGGGCCGCTCCATCGGCATGCTCCGCAGCAGCGCCGTCATCCCGTCGGAGTTCGATGCGACCAGGGCCTCATCCCCGGACCGCTCGATGATGAATTCGGCGGCACCAGCCTCCCCCAGGGCCCGCAGCCGGACCGAGATCAGCTCGCCAGGGGGCAACGCATCGGTGGCCACCGGCTCGACCAACAGGTCGACCATCTCGTAGCGGCCCTCGAGCGTCAGGCGCAGGCCGCCACCGAGGAGCGGCTCGCGGGTTGCGTACCGCCGCCAGCCGAGGCGCGACGCGATCCAGCCCGCGTACAGGATCGGCCCGGCCAGGGGCGAAGCGACGCCGGGCCGCCGAACTGCGCCCGCCGACCGGCGCGCGCGCCGCGGACCCTCGGACACGGCGTAGCGGATGACCACGCGGTTGAGGTTGGGCAGATAGCGACGGAAACGCGGAGCGTCGAAGAACTCGGCGGTCAGCTCCTGCCACCAACCGAGGCGACGCCAGGCCAGGTCGCCCACGCCGCTCCGACGTCGCAGGGTGGTGAGCCGGCGGAGGCCGGGCAGGAGCTTCGAGAAATCAGCGCTGTCGACGATGACACGATCGCTCATCTCGACCAGCTGGTCGAAGATCGGGTCGGCGAAAGGCGGGTCACCGGGCCACCAGACATGCGTGGGAAGGTCATGGATGAGGAGCGGGGTGACGAGGCCGGACAGGTGCTCGGCGGCCGACCCTTGCACGGTGAGCACGACGATCTCGTAGCAGACGGGCTCGCCGCCGTCGGCCCCCGGGTCGCAGTGGGCGGTGATGCTGGCGCTCAGCGCCGGGCCGTCCGCAGCGGGATCCGCCACCAGAACGATGGCGCGGGATGGGTGACGGATGCCGAGCCCGATCATGGTCTCCACGACCCGCGCCGCGGCCTCCGTATCCGGCACGGTCACGATCAGGTTCAGGACCGATGCACGGGCATGCGCACGCCCCTTCTCGATCACGGGCGAGTCTTTGCTCCCGGGGCTGTCGTGCCACAGTCGAGCCAGATACGCCTCGACGGCGCGCACGGTCGTGCCGCGCTCGACCCACGGCTCGGTGACGATCGACTTTGCGTCTCCGAACCGCTTCAGGCGGCGATTGACCTCCACCGCTCGTTTCGCCGCGGTCGCGCTGCTCACGGCCGCCGCCAGGCGCGCCCGTCGCGCTCCAGCAGCTCGTCGGCGGCCGCCGGACCCCAGCTTCCCGCCGGGTAGAGGTGCAGCCTGCCGCCCTCGCCTTCGGCCCAGGCGTCGAGGATCGGGTCCAGGATCTCCCACGCGCGCTCCACCTCGTCGTCGCGGGTGAAGAGCGAGGCGTCGCCGACCATGCAGTCGAGGAGGAGCGTCTCATAGGCGTCCGGCGAGTCGACCGCAAAGCTCGACCCATAGCGGAAGTCCATGTTCACGCCCCGGATCTGGAGGCCGGATCCGGGCACCTTGGCGCCGAAGCGCAGCAGGATCCCCTCGTCCGGCTGGACCCGGATGGCGAGGATGTTCGGGTCCATCGGCTGGGCTCCGGCGCGCGCGAAGAGCGCCAGCGGAGCCTGCTTGAACTGCACCGCGATCTCGGTCACGTGCGTGCCGAGCGCCTTGCCGGTGCGCAGGTAGAACGGGACGCCGGCCCAGCGCCAGGACTCGATCGACAGCTTGAGCGCGACGTAGGTCTCGCGCTCAGAATCGGGCGCAACCTCCGGCTCGTCGCGGTAGGCAGGCACCTTCTCCCCCTCCACCCAGCCGGAGCCGTATTGGCCGCGAACGGTGACCTCCGCCACGTCCGATCGAGAGATCGGCTTCACGGCACGCAGGACCTTCACCTTCTCGTCGCGCAGGTCCGATGCCTTGAACTCGATCGGCGGTTCCATGGCGAAGACGGCCATCAGCTGCAGGGCGTGGTTCTGGACGATGTCCCGCAGCGCCCCCGTCTGTTCATATGACTCGCCGCGCCCCTCGATCCCGACCGTCTCGGCGACGGTGATCTGGACCGAGTCGATGTAGCGCCGATTCCAGATCGGCTCGAAGAGGCCGTTCCCGAAACGGAAGACGGAGAGGTTCTGCACCGTCTCCTTGCCGAGGTAGTGGTCGATGCGGAAGATCTGCTCCTCGTCGAAGACCTCGCGGAGCTCGCGGTTCAGCTTCCGGGCGCTGCCCAGGTCGGAGCCGAATGGCTTCTCGACGATGACGCGCGTCCAGCCGCGCTTTCGATCGCTCCTCCCCCGTTCCCCGCGGGGCGCGAGGCCGGCGTTGCCGAGCTGTCGGACGATCTCCGCGTGGAGCGGCGTCGGCACCGCCAAATAGAAGAGCCGATTGCCTGACGTGCCCCGGTCGCGATCGATCCGTTCCAGCCGCTGGGCCAGCGCGGCAAAGGCTTCCGGATGGTGGAACTCGCCGCGCTGGTACTCGATCCCGCGGCTGAACGACTCCCAGATCGACGGCTTCGCCGGGCGGTTGCGGGAATGGCGGTTGATGCCGCGCTTCAGGTGATCGCGAAACTCGGCGTCGCTGAGGTCACGCCGTGAGAAGCCGACGACCGAGAACTCCGGCGGCAGCGCGCCCCCGAGCATCAGGTTGTAGAGGGCGGGCCCGAGCTTGCGCTCGGTCAGGTCCCCGGTGGCCCCGACGATGACCATGGTGCAGGGCTCGGGCATGCGCCCAAGGCGCAGCCCTTCGCGCAGCGGGTTGCGCCCCAACCCGGGGCGAGGCTCCTCGCGCAGACGTGCGGGGGGCGGCGCTGGGAGAGGCGCCCTGGCCGGCTTTGGCTGCGCCTTTGCCGACCGGGTGGCCGGCTTGCGCGCCGGGCTGCGAGGCTTGGCCATCGGTCGTTCAGGAGCCCTCGTCGGAGGGCCTGACAGCATGCCCGCCGAACTCGTTGCGCAGGGCGGCGAGCACCCGATCGCTGAAGCTGTCGGGGTCGCGCCGGCTGCGGAAGCGCTGGATCAGCGCGAGGGTGATGACCGGCGCCGGCACGTCGTGCTCTATCGCCTCAGCCACCGTCCAGCGCCCTTCGCCCGAGTCGGCGACCCAGCCGCGGATCTGCTCCAGCTCGTTCCCCTCCTTCTCGAACGCGTCGCCGGCCAGCTCCAGCAGCCACGATCGGATCACCGAGCCGTTGTTCCACATCCGCGCGACGGCGGCCAGGTCGAGGTCGAACTCCGATGCGTGGAGGATGTCGAAGCCCTCGCCGTAGGCCTGCATCAGGCCGTATTCGATGCCGTTATGCACCATCTTGACGTAGTGGCCGGCGCCGGACGGCCCGCAGTAGAGGTACCCGTCCTTGGGGGCGAGCGAGCTGAGCGCCGGCTCGAAGCGATCGAAGACCTCGCGCTTGCCGCCGACCATGGCGCAAAAGCCGACCTGCAGCCCCCAGATCCCGCCGCTGACCCCCATGTCCAGGAACTCGAGGCCTTGCGCCGCCAGCTCGCCCGCGCGGCGCTGGGAGTCGTGGAAGTTGCTGTTTCCCGCGTCGACGATCACATCTCCGGGCGACAGGAGGGCGGCGACGCGCTCGATCAGCTCGTCGGTGGCCGCCCCGGACGGGACGCTGACCAGCACGTGTCGCGGCCCTGTCGTCAGCTCGGCGATCGCCTCGAGCGGATCGGCGACACGGACGTTGCCGGTGTTCTCCGGCTCGGCCGCCAGCGCCTCCGCCACCGCCGTGGTCCGGTTCCAGGCAACCACCTCGTGCCCGCCACGCGCCAGCCGGCGAGCCATCCCCGCCCCGATCCGTCCCAACCCGGCGATCGCGATCTGCATCGTGGTGTGACCCTCTCCTTGCCGTGCGGACGCGCCGTCAGGCGCGTGCCATGGTTCCCAGCGCCGCGTTCGTCATCCCCTCGAGGCGTGCCAGCCCCGCCACCGCATCGGCGAAATGCAGGCGCAGGACCCGTCGACCACGTCGCTGCAGCGCGGCAAGATCACCGGCCGCCTGGGCCGCCAGCAGCGTCCCGAACGATTCGGGCCAGCCGGGGATCGGCAGATCGCGATGCGGCTCGGCGGTCAGTTGCAGGAAGAGCCCGCTCGCCGGCCCGCCCTTGTGGAGCTGTCCGCTCGAGTGCAGGAAGCGCGGCCCAAAGCCGAGCGTGGTGGCCAGTCCGAGGCGGTCCCGGACCGTCGCCCTCAGGCGCTGCAGCACCTCGACGACGTCCGGATCGGACGGGAGGTAGGCGAGCAACCCGAGGTAGTCGCCGGGGTTTGCCGCGGCAAGCAGCGTCGCCACGGCGCCGTCCACGGTGAGCGGGGCGTCGCCCAGCGCGGCCGGGTCGGCGTAGACCGAGATTCCGGGCTCGGCCACGATCGGTGCCGGCAGCGGCAGCGCCCCATCCCGCCGGTAGGCCTCGAGCAGGGTCGTGGTGGCGTCCTTCGCCTCCTGCACGTCCGGCTGATCGAATGGATCGATGCCGAGGATCATCCCGGCCGCGGCGGTCGCCACCTCCCAGCGCACGAACTCCGCACCGACATCGAGCGGGTCCGCCAGCTCGAGGTGCTGCCCGGGGTGTCCGAGGCGCTCGAGCTCGCCGGCGAGCTGCGCCAACTCGGGATCGGCGTCGTCAGCCATGCTGATGAACACGAAGTGGCGGTCCGCCCCATAGGCCGATGGCTCGCCGATCGGCTCGCCGACCACCGGCACGATCCCCACTCCCGCCTTGCCGGTGCTCTCCGCGAGCAGCTGCTCGATCCAGTCGCCCAGGCTTGTCAGGCGGGGGGAGGTGAGGATCGTGAGCTTGTCCCGCCCCGCCAGGGCCGCCTCGCCGATCGCCGCGCCCAGCTGCAGCCCGGGATTCTCCGGCGCCGGGCGCCGGCAGGCATCGGCCATGGTGACGGCGCGCGACAGGAGCCCGTCGAGGTCGACGCCGTGCAGGGCCGCCGGCACCAGCCCGAAGACGGAGAGGGCGCTGTACCGTCCGCCGACATCGGGTCGCCCCTCGACGATGGCACGAAAGCCCTGCGAGCGCGCCAGCTCGGCCAGCGAGCTAACCGGATCGGTGATGGCGATGAAGTCGAGCGCCGGCGCGTGGGCGCTCATCGCCGCGTGAAAGGCGTTCGGCTCGGTGGTCGAGCCGGACTTGCTGCTCACGCAGAAGATGGTGCGGGCCGATTCGGCCCACTCCCGGAAGCCGCGCACCGCGTCCGGGTGGGTCGAGTCGAGGACGCGCAGCTCCAACCCCGGCCCAGCGCTCGATCCGCCGCCCAGTGCATCACCGAAGACCCGACTGAAGAGCTCGGGCGCCAGGCTGGAGCCGCCCATGCCGAGCACCGCCGCTCGGGTGTAGCCGTCGCTCTGCACGTCGCGGGCCAGCCGTGTGAGCTCACCCACCCGGCCGCGCATCTCCTGCGGCAAGTCGAGCCAGCCGAGCCAGGCGGCGAGTTGCGCCGGGCTCTTGCCCGATGTCGCCCAGAGCGAGCCGTCCCTGGCCCACAGCCGCTCGGCGACACGCTGCTCCGCCCAGCCAGCAAGGCGCGTCGAGATCGCGGTCGCCAGGGAGTCGGCGCCGACGGCATTCGTCACGCGGGAGCAAGTGCCTCCCGCTGTGCGTCGATGACGCCCATCAGGTCGGTGAACGATTTCCCGAACGCCACCACACCCTCGGCAATCAGCTCGTCGGTGACCGTCTCCATCCGGATCCCCTGCGCCTCGACGGCGCGAATCGCGTCACGCGCTGCATCGAGCCCGACGTCGAGCGTCCGGCTGACCACGCCATGGTCGAGGAATGCCTTGATCGTCTCGATCGGCAGGGTGTCGACCGTCTCGGGGCCGATCAGCTCCTCGGCGTACATCACGTCGCGGTAGGCCGGGTTCTTGGTCGAGGTGCTGGCCCACAGGCAGCGCTGCACCCGTGCCCCGGCGGCGGCCAGGTCGGCGAACTCCGGACCGTGGAAGATCTCGCCGTAGGCCTCGTAGGCGAGCTTGGCATTGGCGATTGCTGCCTTGCCGCGGGCGGCAAGGGCCGCATCGGTGCCGATCTCGTCGAGCGCCTTGTCGACCTTGGTATCGACCCGGCTGACGAAGAAGGAGGCGACCGATGCCATGCGCCCGATGTCGCCGCCGCTCGCCCGAAGGCGCCGCAGGCCGGCGATGTAGGCGCGCGCCACGGCGCGATAGACGTCGACGCTGAACATGAGCGTGATGTTGATGTTGATCCCCTCGCCGATCGCCGCCTCGATCGCCGGCAGGCCGGCCGTCGTGGCCGGGATCTTGACGAACACGTTCGGCCGGGCGAGGCGGCGCCACAGGTGGCGCGCCCGGGCAAGGGAGCCGTCCGCATCGTCGGCGAGGTCGGGCTCCACCTCGATCGAGACGAAGCCGTCGGCGCCCGCGGCGGCGTCGTAGACGGGGCGCAGGACGTCGGCCGCATCGCCGACGTCGGCAATTGCGATCTCCTCGAAGATCCGCCGGGTGTCGTGGCCGGCCGCGATCTCGCCGCGAATCAGCTCGTCGTACTGCCCGGAGGCGACCGCCTTGGCGAAGATGGTCGGGTTGCTGGTGAGCCCTCGGATCCCTTCCCGGACGTGGTCGGCGAGGCCGCCGCTGTCGATCAGCTGACGATCGATGAAGTCGATCCAGGGGCTCTGGACCTGCTCCGCGTGGAGCCGCTGCAGCGCGTTCATGGTGATGTCTCCCGTGTGAGCTTCCGTGCGGCGGTGGCGATGGCTGCGGCGTCGATGCCCGCCAGCGCGAGCTGCTCCACCGGGGTCGCCGATCCCGGCATGTCGCTGACCGCCAGTTTGACGATGGGTGGGCGCGTGGCATCGGCCGCGAAGACCTCGAGCACCGCGTCGCCCAATCCACCCTCCGGCCAGTGGTCCTCGACGGTGATGATCGCCGCCGTCTCGCGCGCCGCCGTCCGCAGCGTCTCCGCGTCGATCGGCTTGATCGAATAGCAGTCGATCACGCGGGCCGCGATCCCCTCCGCGGCCAGAAGCGAGGCCGCCGCCAGCGCCTCGTGGAGCGTGATCCCGGCCCCGACCAGGGTCACCCGGTCGGCGTCGGTCCGTCGCACGACGCGGCTGCCTCCGATCTCGAACGTCTCCCCGGGCGGGTAGATGACCGGCAGCTTTTCGCGCGTAGTGCGCAGGAAGACGATCCCCTTGCGGTCCACCACCTCGGCCATCAGGGCGGCGGTCTGGTTCGGGTCGGAGGGATAGAGGACGGTGCTTCCGAAGACGGCGCGCAACGAGGCGATATCCTCGAGCGCCATCTGCGAGGGCCCGTCCTCGCCGATGCTCACCCCCGCGTGCGAGCCGACCAGCACGATATCGGCCCTGCTGACGGCGGCCATGCGCACGAAGTCGTAGGCACGCGACAGGAAGGCGGCGAAGGTGGCGGCAAACGGTCGCCAGCCGCGGACCTGCAGACCGATGGCGGTGGCCACCATCTGCTGCTCGGCGATATAGCACTGGATGAACCGATCCGGATGCGCGGCCGCGAACTGCTCGGAGAAGGTCGAGTTGCCAACCTCTCCGTCCAGCGCCACGATGTCGCCGCGGGCGTTGCCCAGGGCCACCAACGCGTCGCCGTAGGCCTTGCGCGTCGCCTCCTTTGTCCCCACCTCGTAGGACGGCAGCTGGAGGTCGCCGCTCGCGGCAAAGGTGTGCGGTGCCGCCGAGCCGGTCGGCTTGGCGACCGACACCGACAGGTTGCGAACGCCGCCAAGCTCCGCGATGGCAGCCTCCGGGTCGGCGAGCGGCTTGCCGTGGAATCCATTGCGGTTCGCCACGGCGGCCACGCCGTGCCCCTTCTCGGTCCGAGCCAGGATGACGGTCGGCCGATCGGTGGTGGCCTGCGCCTCGCGGTACGCCGCGTCGATGGCGGCCAGGTCGTGCCCGTCGATCTCGATGGCGTGCCAGCCGAAGGCTCGTGCCCTTCCCGCGTAGAGGTCGAGATCCCAGCCGTGCATCGTCTCGCCGGTCTGGCCGAGGCGATTCACATCGACGATGGCGGTCAGATTGTCGAGCGCATGGAAGGAGGCCGCCTCGAAGGCCTCCCAGATCGAGCCCTCGGCCATCTCCGAATCGCCGCACAGGCACCAGACGCGATACGGGAGCCGATCCAGCCTGCGACCGGCCAGTGCGACGCCCACCGCGATCGGCAGGCCCTGGCCGAGCGAGCCTGTCGCCACGTCGACCCACGGCAGCACGGGGGTCGGATGCCCCTCGATCCGGCTGCCCGCCCTGCGAAAGGTGAGCATCTCCTCGTCGGAGATCGCCCCGGCCGCCCGGTAGGCCGCGTACAGGAGGGGGGAGGCGTGCCCCTTGCTGAGGATCAGGTGATCGTTGCGCGGGTCATCGGGTGCGTCGAAGTCGTAGTGCAGGTGTGACGACATGAGGACGGCCAGCAGGTCGGCCGCGGACATCGAGCTGGTCGGGTGGCCCGAGCCGGCGGCGGAGCTGGATCGAATCGAGTCGACACGGAGCTGGGCAGCCAGCTCGCTCCACGATTCGAGGTCGTTCATGTCGAGTCCATCATACGGACGGAGGCGATGGACGGATGAATGCCGAAGGGCGGCATCCCGGCAATCGGGTGGCCGCCCTTCAGGACAAGGTCGAGTGCTCGCTCAGCCGCGCATGAGCCGGAAGCAATCGCTGCAGTAGACGGGGCGTGCGCCGGTCGGCCGGAAGGGGACCTGGGTCTCCTTGCTGCATCGGGCGCAGACGGCGTCGAACATCTCGCGCGGACCGGAGCTGTACCCGCCGCCACCACCGTAGCCGCCGCTGCTGCTGGCGCCGTAGCTTCCGCCACCGCCGCCGCCGCCGGTTGCACGTCGCTGCGCACGACACGACGAGCAGCGCTTGGGCGCAGAGGTGAATCCCTTCTGCGCGAAGAATTCCTGCTCGGAAGCGGAGAAGACGAAGTCAATTCCGCAATCGGCGCAGGTCAGAACCTGATCGGTGTAGGCCACGAAGGACCCTCCCACATAGAGTTACCTCGTCGAGCAATTACGCCTCGATCAGCGCCGGCCACGGGTCTTGCCGCTACCCCGTGAGCCGACGATGGACGTGGTGGGAGGGGGAGGGAAGGCTGCAGGCGCCGCTCTCATGCGGCCCGACTTGGCCGGAGTATACGCGCACATTCCCGGGGCGCAAGAGGGAGGAATCTGGCGCCGACGCTATTCTGGACGGACGATGCGCATCAGCGTTCTCGCGGTCGGCGTGCTGATGGCCCTGGCGGGGCTGGTATGGATCGCCCAGGGGCTGAACCTTCCGTTCGCGCCGCCCAGCTTCATGACCGCCGATCGAACCTGGATCGTGCTCGGTGCAGCGGCCGCGGTGGCCGGGGCGGCGCTCGTGAGGTGGGCGCGTCGCACCTAGTCCGGGAGGTCTGCCGACGACACGAGATCGACGCCTGCCGCCCGCATCTCGGCCAGCGCATGCTCGCCGTCACCAGGCGCCAATTCGACGGCGGCCACCGCGTCGGTGAGCACGGTCGCACCGAATCCGAGCCGGACCGCGTCGAGGGCAGTCGCCCGCACGCAGTAGTCCGTCGCGAGCCCGCAGATGACGACGTCAGACACGCCACGCTCAGCGAGCGTTGCCTCGAGCGGGGTGGGCCGCTCCTCGCCGCTGGTCGGGTCGCGCATGGTGAATCCCGAGTAGCCGTCCTCGCCCTCGATCCCCTTGCGGACGCTCCCGCCGGCCACGATCAGAGCGGGATGGAACTCAGCCCCCCACGTGCCGGCCACGCAGTGGACCGGCCAGATGCCGCCGTCCTTCGCAAAGTGAGGGGTCGCCGGCGGGTGCCAGTCCTGGGTGTAGACGACCAGGGCTCCGTCCGCCGCCGCCCGCTGCACCTTGTCGTTGACCCGCGCCACGACCAACTCGCTGCCCCGCACGAACAGGCTTCCGGCGGGGTCGGCGAAGTCGTTCTGGACGTCGACCACGATCAGGGCCGTCGTTGCGCTATAGGTCGGCATCCGAGGTCTGCCCGTCAGCCCGGCGCCGCAAGCGACGTCGGCTCGGATCGGTCCCCCTCCGCAGGCCTCGCCGTAACGGGACCGTGGTGCTGCCGGAGTGGCACCTCGGGGAGGAAGGAGAGGGTGACGATTGTGGCGCCGATGGCGGCCGCCACACCGATCCACAGCGCGCTGCCGATGGCGATGCTGAAGGCTTCGTGGAAGCCGGCGACGATGTTCGGGATGAATGGCTCGACCGCCGCGCGGAACTGCTGCGGAACGCTGTTGAGGATCTGGACACGGAGGTCGCCGACCGAGCTGAAGTCGCTGGCGACACCAGAGGAGGCGAACCGCGTGGCGATCTCCGCAGGCACGCCCGAGGCCGCCAGCTGTTTCGGCAGCTCGCTGATCAGCGCCGAGCCGAAGAGCGTCCCGCCGATCGCCAAGCCGACCGTGCCGCCAACCTGCCGGAAGAAGGTGAGGGCGCTCGTCGCCGCGCCGAGCTGCGCGAAGGGCGCCGCGTTCTGGACCACGATCGTGAACGCCGCCAGGCTGGGGCCGATCCCCATCCCCGCCACGACCATCCAGATCCAGATCGCCGGCAGGCTGGTGTCTCCGCGGAGCTGGGTCATCAACAGCAGGCCGACCGCCACCAGCGCCATCGAGATCACGATAAGCCAGCGATACCGACCGGTGCGGCTGATCAGCTGCCCCGAGACGACGGAGCTGATGATCAGTCCCGCGAGGAGCGGCAGCACCTGGTAGCCGGACTCGGTGGCGCTCGATCCGAAGACGACCTGGAACCAGCGCGGGATGAAGATGATCGCGCCGAAGAAGCCGAAGCTGGCGAGGAAGACGGCGATCATCGAGACCGTGATCGAGCGATTGCGGAAGAGGCTGAGCGGCAGGATCGGCTCGACCGCGCGCGACTCGACCCAGACGAAGATGGCCGAGAACGCCAGCCCGAGCAGGATCAGCCCGCCGACCTCCGGATTGGTCCACTCGAGGGTCTGCTTGTTGGTGAGGCCGATGAGGATCGGCACGATCGCCGCGGTGAAGACCGCGCTCCCCAGGTAATCGATGCTGCGCACCGCCTCGGGATGCTTGATCGGCGGCAGGAGGCGCCAGATGATGACGAGGGCGACCGCCCCGATCGGCAGGTTGACGAAGAAGACCCAGTGCCAGCCGACGTTGTCGGTCAGGAAGCCTCCCAGGGCAGGCCCGATCAGGGCGCTGACCCCGAAGACGGCTCCGAAGAGTCCCTGGTATTTGCCCCGCTCCGCCGGTGTGAAGAGATCGCCGATGACGGCCAGCGCGATCGGGAATATGGCGCCCGCGCCAAGCCCCTGGATCCCGCGCGCCGCGACCAGCTGCCACATCTCCTGCGAGATCCCGGAGAGGGCTGACCCGACCAGGAAGACGCTGACCCCGATCATCACCATCGGCCGCCGCCCGAAGAGGTCAGACAGCTTGCCGTAGATCGGCCCGGAGACGGTGGCGGTCAGCAGGTAGATGGTGACCACCCAGGTGTACAGGTTGTTGCCGTGCAGGTCGCTGACGATGCGCGGCAGGGCCGTGCCGACGATCGTCTGGTCCAGCGCCGACAGGAACATCGCGAGCAGGATCGCGATGAGGATCTCGGTCCTCGCCCGCGGGTCGACCTGGACCGGCGCTCTCATCGGCGCCGCGGCCGTGGTCACTGAGACGCTCCCGGCCGGTTCGCGCGGTTCGCGCGCTCGAACGCCGCACGCACCGCCTGGATCGATGCCAGGAGCTGCTCGCGCTCCTGGTCCGAGAGGTGTGCCAGGGCGCTCGCCATCCGCTGGCGGCGCGCGAGATTGAGCTCGCGAATCTCCGCCGCGCCATCTTCGGTCAGCCGCAGGGTGACGACGCGCCGGTCGTCCGTGTCGTGTACTCGCTCGACGAGGCCCCGCTCCTCCATCCGCTGGACGAGACCGGTGCCGGTCGGCAGGCCGCAGCCGAGCAACTCTGCGACGCGGCTCATCGGCAGGGGACCGTGGGTCTCCAGGAGACTCATGAGCAGCAGGTGGGTCATGCTGATCGAGCGGTCGTGACAGCGCCGAGCAAACGCGGCCCGCTCGCCCGAGATTATCGGAGCGAGCTCGTCCATCAGCTCCGCGGCGACAGTTTGTGTGTCGCGAATCATTCGTGTCACGCGAAGTACTATCGCGGACTCCGGGCGAAGATGCAACCCGCGGTCGCCGTCAAGCCGGGGAAGCGACCCGACTGCCCTCCGCAGGCACTGGGGTGATCAGCCGGGGAAGAGTCGCCGCAACCGTCGATAGGCGGTCGCCGCGGGGCCTCGTCGACTGCGTGGCCGGATGGCGTCCTGGCCCGGGCGGCGCGCCGGCGAACTCGGCTCGGCCGGGCGCGAGCGGGGCGCAGGGGGCTCGGACTGATAGGCCCATTCCTCACGGGCAACCGGCTCGTCGCGCTCGGGTGGCGGCTTGGCCCACTGGCGCTGCGGCGCTCCGGCAGCCCCCGAGCTGGCTGAGGGGCCCTGCAGTTCCGCCATTGCGTCATCCAGCTCGTCGGCGCCGGGCAACTCGAAGTTCCGCGCCGCTGACGGCCTGATCATGGCCCGGATCGCAGCGACCTGCGTGGCATCCCAACCCTCCGTGCGAGCCAGCCGAGCCAGCTCGTCGTCGGTCAGGGCGAGGTCGCGGGGCTCGTCGGGGGTGCTCCGGTCGGCCTCGGGCCAGGTGCTCGGTGCGGGAGGATCCCGGCGTGGTGGAGCGACCACCGGCGCGGGACGCCAACCGGGTGACGAGTCCATCTCCGGGGCCACGACTTCGGGCGCAGGGCGCCGGTCCCCGAGCCACATCAGCTCCTCCTCGCCGGCAGGCGGCTTCGCGGAGAAGCCTCGCGCCTCAGGCGGCTTGGCCCGCGGTTCGGGACCGGCCTCCGTCGCGGGCTCGACCATCGAGACGGCCCCGAGCCGGGGGGGCGGGTCGGGTTCGCCGGATGGCTCGAAGGCGACGCGCGGCGGGACAACTGGCGGCGGTTCATCGGGCAGCTCAGGCACAAGGTCGGGGGCGGGCGCTGCGTCGGACTCGGGCTCGGCCGCCGAGTAGGCGGCTGCCATCTCCGCCTCGTCGGCGGCGGCGTATGCCTCAGCTTCTTCCTCCACGATGAAGGCGACGGGCTCCGCCACCTCCTCGTGCGCTGCGGCGAGCTCTGGCACGTCGGCTGCCAGTGGCTCCTCCTCTGGGTCAGGCTCGGTCTCGAGCTCCGGCTCGACCTCCGCCTCGTCGACGACCGTCGGCGTTTCTTCGATACCGGCCTCCGCCTCGAACTCTGGCTGGACCTCGGCCTCCGCCTCGA
>CAZDAV010000005.1:2526-6561 GCA_964503725.1 uncultured Steroidobacteraceae bacterium | reverse complement strand
GGCGGCGCATCGGGGGCGGAGGGCAGCGGGTCGGACGGGAGCGCCTCGGCCGGGAGTGCTTCGTCAGCGAGCGGCTCGGTCAGCTGTTCCGCCAGGAACGGCGTCGCCTCGAACTCGGATGTCTCTTCCGAGCTTCCGACATCCGCGACCGCGGGATCCTGGGCCCGCGCCAGCGCATCGGCGAACCCGGCCACCGCCGATTCAACCGTTTCGGCCTTGCGTGATCGGGCTGCTCGGCGAATCGGCTTTGGAGTTCGCGCCTTTCGCGCACGCGGGGCAGCCTTGGGAGCGGGCGCCGCAGCCTTGGGAGCGGGCGCCGCAGCCGTGGGGGCGGGCGACGGGACCGGGGCCTCCCAGGCGACCGGTTCTGAATCGCGTGGCGCGGGCAGCCGCAGGTCCAGGCGCGCCTCGAGCGTGTCGATGCGCCCTCGAAGCCCGGCCACCTCGCCGCGGGCCTCGCCCAGGGCGAGCAGCGCCTGCCCGTAGCGCTCGGTGAGGTTGCGGAACTCGGTCAGCAGCTCGCGGAATGCACTCGCCTCGCCGCTCGAGCCGTGCGATCCACCGTTCCCATTGGTGCGTGGTGGCTCCTCGCTGGGCGCCGAGCCGGCCGTCGCGATCGGTCCGGCCTGCGCCTTGAGGAATACGCGCATGGAGTCACCCTCCGGGGTACCGGAGAGGACGCCTCGGGCCAAGAGCTCCCAGACGCGCCCTTCAGGGACCCCGAGGACTGATGCCGCCTCCTGGACAGAGTAGCCATCGATCACGGGGGCGATAGCGTAATCCCTCGCGCCTGTCGTGGCGATACCAACGTGCGCGAGGAAGGCGGCCGCCATCCGCGCCCGGCTATGATCGGCCCTCCATGACGAGCCCCGTGCGGGTGCCGACCCAACCAGGCCATGACTTCGGGCTGCCACCCGGACTCGAGGGACTGGGCGAGCTGGCATACAACCTGTGGTGGACCTGGACCCCGCGCGCGGGTGCCCTCTTTGCGCGCATCGACTCCGCCGCGTGGGCTCGCCACCGGAGCCCCATCCCGGTCCTGACCTCCGTCCCGGCCGGCCGGTGGGAGGAGCTCCTCGCCGACGAGGACTTCATGGTCGACTGCAGCCGCCTGCTCGATGAATTCGAGCGGTACCTGGCCAACGGGTCCGACTCCTGGTACCGCAAGGCTGCCGAAGCGGATCCCGATGCGTCCCTTCCCGGACCGATTGCATACTTCTGCGCCGAATACGGGATCCACGAGTCGATGCAGATCTACTCCGGCGGGCTGGGGATCCTGGCCGGTGACCATTGCAAGTCGGCGTCGGACGGAGCGCTGCCGTTCATCGCGGTCGGCCTCCTCTATCGCCGAGGCTACTTCCGGCAGCAGATCGACGCCGATGGCCACCAGGAGCATGCCCAGCCGGATCTCGATCCTGCGTCACTCCCGCTGCGCCGCGCGCGGGGCCGAGACGGCTCGGCGGTCCAGGTCAGCATCGACTTCCCCGGGCGCAAGGTCCACGCCGCCGTCTGGGTGGCGCAGGTCGGTCGCGTGCCGCTCCTCCTGCTCGACACCGATATCCCCGCCAACGACGGTGCCGACCGCCCGATCACCCACATCCTCTACGTTCGAGGCCGCGAGATGCGGCTCTGCCAGGAGCTGGTGCTCGGCGTGGGCGGCGTCCGGGCGCTGCGCGCACTCGGGATCGAGCCCGCCGCCTGGCATCTGAACGAGGGGCACTCGGCCTTCCTGCTGCTGGAACGGGCGCGGGAGCTGGTCGCCGCGGACAAGACGCTCTCCCCCGCCGAGGCGCTGAGCCAGGTCGGGCGCAATGCCGTCTTCACCATCCACACGCCGGTCAAGGACGGCAACGAGCAGTTCGAGCGGGGCCTGGCCACGCGCCTGCTCTCCCCGTGGCTGGCGGCCAGCGGCATGCCCCCCGATGAGCTCATGGAGCTCGGCCGCGGGCTCGGCAACGAGGGCGTCCCTCCCTTCGACATGACCGCCTTCGTCCTCCGCCACGCGACCGCCGCCAATGCCGTCAGCCGCCTGCACGGCGAGACCGCCAATGCCACCTGGAGCTCGCTGGCGCGGCAGCCGATCTCGGCGATCACCAACGGCGCCCATACCGCGACCTGGATCGGCCGGCCCATGCGCCGCCTCTTCGAGCGCGCGACGTCGCGCTCGCTCGCCAGCGACGCAGCCGGACCGGAGGCCTTCATCGGCCTCACTGAGGTAACCGATGCCGACCTGTGGGGGGCCCATCGGCAGCAGAAGCGGGAGCTGCTCGACTTCCTGCGGCGTCGTCTCGTGCGCCAGTTCGCGCGCCACGGCGAGTCACCCGGCGTCCTGCGCGAGCTGCATGCCGCCTTCAACCCGGAGTTCCTGACGATCGGCTTCGCGCGGCGCTTCGCCACCTACAAGCGAGCGGATCTGATGTTCCATGACGAGGTGCGACTGGCTCGCATCCTGCTCGACGCGGAGCGACCGGTGCAGCTCGTCCTGGCCGGCAAGGCACATCCCGCCGACCGTCCGGGGCAGCAGGTCATCCAGCGCATCTTCACCCTGTCGCGAACGGAGCCGCTGCGCGGCCGAGTCTTCATCCTGGAGGACTACGACATGCGCATCGCGCGCTTCCTGATCGGGGGCGTGGACCTCTGGCTCAACAACCCGCGCCGGCCGTTGGAGGCGTCCGGCACCTCCGGCATGAAGGCGGCGATGAACGGCATCCCCTCGATCAGCGTGCTCGACGGATGGTGGGACGAGGGCTTCAACGGCCGAAACGGCTGGGCCATCGGCGGTCGGGAAGTCGTGCTCGACGAAGAGGCACAGGACGAGGCCGATGCGGCGGAGCTGTATCGGCTGCTCGAGGACGAGGTCGTCCCGCGCTTTTTCGCCCGAAACGCCGAGGGCGAGCCCGGCGATTGGATCGCCACCATGCGTGCCGCGATCGAGGCCGCGATCTGGCCGTTCAGCACGGCGCGCATGCTCGGGGAGTACGTGGAGCGGCTGTACCGGCCTGCGTCGCGACCGGTCGAGGCGGCAGCCAGCGGATCGGTCTAGGGCAGGTAGACCCGCGGGTTCTCCCACACGCCGTGGTCGTTCACGGCGAAGTGCAGGTGGCAGCCGGTGGAGTTGCCGGTGCTGCCCTCGTAGCCGATGACCTGCCCGATGCTGACCACCTGGCCGGGGCTCACCACGACCTGGGCTTTCATGTGCCAGTACCAGCTCTGGACGCCGGAGCCGTGGCTGATCACCACGCCGTAGCCAGAGTCCCACGGCCAGAGCGGCCGCCCGGAGGCCTTGACCGTTCCGGTCCCGACGGCCCGGATGGGGGTGCCACAGCCATTCGCCATGTCGATGCCGCCGTGGAAGTTCTTGTAGTAGGTGCCGCGATAGGTGTACGGCGGCTCCAGTCGGAAGGTGGTCGGTCCCCACTCCTGCGTCATGCGGAAGGTGTCCTCCGGCCATCTGAAGCCAAAGGCGGACGGCTGCTGGCGACGAGCGTCCTCTTCGGCCTGGAGCTTGGCGACCAGCCTTGCGGCGGCGAGGGCGGCCTGCTCACTGGCTGCCACCTGCGCTGCCACGTCGCCCTTCGCCTCGAGCGCGGCGTTGAGGGCGTCCTCTTGCTGGCGTCGCTTCGTGTCGGCCGCTGACTTCAGCGTGGCGAGCTGCGCCTCCATCTCGGCCAGCTGCGCCTCCTGCTCGGCGAGCAGCGCGGCCTCGGCATCGGCGGCGTTGCGCGCCTCGGTCAGTGCCTGTCGCCCGTCGCGCAACGTGACGGTCTTCGTCTCGAGTCCCGCTCGCAGGTCGCGGACCTCATCCGCCAGCAGGCGGTCCTGGTCGGAGAGGGTGAGCAGGTAGCCGACCTGGGTGGTTGCGGCATCCAGCGAGTCGGCCGACAGGACCAGCTCCAGCAGTGACGTCTGGCTGTGCTCGTACGCCGTGCGCAGGTGCTCTTCGAGAAGCGACTCGCGTGCGCGAAGCTCCTCGCCCTGGAGCCTGACCTGGCGCGCCAGGGCGAGCAGCTGTCCATCCAGCAACTTGATCTGCGC
>CAZDAV010000005.1:0-2426 GCA_964503725.1 uncultured Steroidobacteraceae bacterium | reverse complement strand
GTGACGATGCTCCCTCCGACCATCAGCAGGGCGACCAGCATGATGGCCAGATGAGATCGTCGCCTCATGCGACGTTCTTCCGTGCGAAATCCATGAGCCCAGTGCCCCGATACGGGATGCGGACGGCCATCCTACTCGTGCCGTGCAAGCGCGTGACGTGGCCGAAATGTACTACGTCGTACTACCCCTCCGTTCTGGATGCCTCGTCAGCGGCCTCGTCCTCCAGCACGGTGGCACGCGCGAACTCTGCCCCCAGGAGCACGGCCGCCCCGCCGAAATGGAGGAAGACGAGGAGCGAGATTACGGTCGAAATCGGGCCGAAGAAGCTCTCGTAGTGCCCCACCTGGGTGGCGAACCAGGTGAAGCCGATGCGCAGGATCGTGAAGGCCGCGGTGGCGACCAGCGCCCCCAGCCATGCCTGGCGCCACCTCACCTTTCGATTCGGGACGACGCGGTACACGATGAGGAGCGCCAGCAGCGTAAGCAGGATCGGGACCACCAGGCCGACGAGCGAGAGCACGAGCTGGCTGCCGGCCTCACCGCCCGGGACGCGAGTCGCCAGCTCGGCGGCGATGCCAGCGGCGATGCCGATTCCGACGCCCACGATGACGAGCGTGCCGGTCGCCGCCAGCAGCACGAGGCCGATCAGCTTGTCCTGCCAGAACGGCCGCCGGGCGGGGACAGCGAAGGCGCGACCGACGCCGGTGCTCA
The DNA here is from genome assembly GCA_964503725.1 of uncultured Steroidobacteraceae bacterium. Lineage (GTDB taxonomy): Bacteria > Chloroflexota > Limnocylindria > QHBO01 > QHBO01 > CF-167. Next base: position 1,715 of record CAZDAV010000005.1, on the reverse strand, counting down.
GGGCCCCGAAGAACCCGAGCGAGCCCCACGCCAGGATGATGATGCTGACGACAGTGATGCCGCCGCGCGACGCAATGATGCTGTCGACAATGTCGCCCACGGTCCCGACCTCGAGCGGCAGCGCAGCGTCCAGTCGGTCGACGAAGATGCGGCGCGCCTCGCCCTCACCAATGAACAGGCTGAAGACGATGACGCCCAGGACGACGACCTGGAAGAGGGACAGGACCGCGAAGTAGGCCATGCTGCCGGCGACCTCGGGACCCTGGTGCTCGGCGAAGCCGGCGACGGCCTGGCGCACGATGCGGGTCGATCGCCGTCGCCCCGACCAGCGATCGGCCGCCTCGACAAGCCGCTTCAAGCGCTCGACCATGGGTGAGAGGCTACCCTGTCGCCGTGCCGGCTGACGCATCGGTCCGGCTCGAGGTCGACGGCTTCGAGGTTGCCATCAGCAATCCGGGCAAGGTCTTCTTCGAGCAGGCCGGAATCACCAAGCTCGACCTGGTGCGCTACTACCTGGCGGTCGCCGACGGTGCGCTCCGAGGCGTTCGCGATCGCCCGATGGCGCTCAAGCGGTTCGTGAACGGGGCTGCCGGGGAGGCCTTCTTCCAGAAGCGCGCGCCAGCCTCGCTGCCCCCGTACGTGCGCACGGTCGAGCTCTCGTTCCCGTCGGGGCGCACCGCCGACGAGGTGGTGGTCAGCAATGGAGCCGCCCTGGCATGGGTCGTGAACCTGGGCTGCATCGACCTCAACCCGCACCCCGTGCGCGACGACGACCTCGCCCACCCCGACGAGCTGCGAGTCGACCTCGACCCCGGCCCGGGCGTGCCGTGGAGCGCCGTTCGGGAAGTGGCGCTGGTCGTGCGCGACGTGCTGGTCGACCACAGACTGACCGGCTGGCCGAAGACATCGGGCTCGCGCGGGATCCACGTCTACGCTCGGATCGAGCGGCGCTGGGGATTCGGCGAGGTGCGCCGTGCCGCCCTGGCCCTGGCCCGCGAGGTCGAGCGCCGTGCCCCGGACCTCGCCACCAGCAAGTGGTGGAAGGAGGAGCGGCACGGGGTCTTCCTCGACTACAACCAGAACGCCAAGGACCGCACGGTGGCCTCCGCCTATTCGGTGCGGCCCGTGCCGGATGCCCGGGTATCGGCGCCGCTGCTGTGGTCGGAGGTCCCGGATGCCGAGCTGGCGGATTTCACGATCGGCTCCATGCTGGACCGATACGCCCGCCTCGGCGACGTCGGGGCCGGGATCGACGAGGCGGTCGGCTCGCTCGACGGGCTGCTGGAGCTTTCATCCCGGGACGAGGCGACCGGGCTCGGTGACGCGCCCTGGCCGCCGAACTACGCCAAGCAGCCCGGCGAGCCGCCCCGAGTGCAACCCTCGAAGCGACGCATGGCGGCGGACGTCCCCGCACCCCCGGACCCGTCCGCGCCTCGCGGGCGGGTGGGATCGGTCGCGCCGGCCATGCCGTCACCGCCGGCCCGCCGGGTCGATGGCACGGTCTCGCCAACCGGTCGGCGCCGCTCGACGCACCCGCTGCTGGTGATCTCTCAGGCGGCTGCGAAGGAGGATGCGCTGGCCGGCCTCCACCGATGGAAGGAGCGCCACCCAGAGGCCGCCGCGCTCCTCGCCGAGGACGACGTGCTGGTCGACGGGATGCGCGGTCGCTCGACCCTGTGGTGGCGGGTGCGGGTCAACCTGCGCCACGTCCCGGA
>CAZDAV010000004.1:16154-23987 GCA_964503725.1 uncultured Steroidobacteraceae bacterium | reverse complement strand
GCGTTCGCGCAGGATCGGGTCGACGGCGCCGAACGGCTCGTCCATCAGCATCAGCGGCGGGTCGGCGGCGAGGGCGCGGGCCACCCCCACGCGCTGGCGCTCGCCGCCCGACAGCGCGGATGGGTAGCGGTCGCGGTAGGTGGCCGCATCCAGCCTCACCAGGTCGAGCAGCTCCTCGACCCGGTCGCGGATCTGCGCGGGCGTCCAGCGCAGAAGCCGGGGAACGACCGCCACGTTCTCGGCCACGGTCAGGTGTGGGAAGAGGCCCACCTGCTGGATGACGTAGCCGATCCGTCGGCGGAGCTCGACCGCAGGGATCGCCATCACGTCCTCGCCGTCGATCATGATCCTGCCCGAGGTCGGCTCGATCAGGCGGTTGATCATCTTCATGGTGGTCGTCTTGCCACAGCCCGAAGGGCCCACCAGCACGCAGATCTCGCCCGCAGGGATCGTCAGCGACAGGTCGTCGACCGCCGCCGGGCTGCCTGGCCGTCCGTATCGCTTGCTGACGTGCTCGAGCGTGACGACCGCCGCCCCGGTCCCGGTGCTGGTGCTCACCTACCGAATGATAGGGAGCCGGGCGCAGCACCCGATTCGACCGGGGCGGCCACCCGCCAGATGCGCGCGTTCGGCTGGTCGTAGACGAGCGTCCACTCGGGGCTGTCGTCGAGGACGGGCTCGTCGCAGTCCGACCGCGGAGACCAGGTCTCGAGCAGGTAGGTGGCTCCCAGCGATCGGGTGAGATCCGCTGCAACGGTCGCGCTTCCCGAGCAGTAGATGGTCTCGACCACCGCCGCTCGCCGGTCAGGGGAATAGCCGAGGTTGGCGATGTAGGGGGTGAAGGTGAGCACCCGCAGCCGCCCGGCGGCATCGGTCGGCGAGTTCAGCCAGCCGTTAGTCACAAAGACGCTGCCCTCCGGCGTGTTGGCCTCGATCCATTCGGCGGCCCCGACCTCGGACCAGCCGAGCACGACCTCGCGGTTCAGAGCAGTCCAGGCGCCGACCAGCAGCGGCGATGGGATGCTGAGGAGCAGGACCGCCGCCAGCGCCGGCGCCGGCCAGCGCCGGATCAGCCATGCCGCCAGGATCGCGACGGCGATCCACATCGCCTGAAAGAATTTGTTCATGTCGAAGCCGATGACGCTGGCCTGCACCACGTTCGGCACGACGAAGAGCACGACCACCCACGCCGCCAGGAACGCCCTCGCGCGCAGCCCGCGCGTCAGGAGAGCCGCCAGCGCCAGGACGAACGGCACGCCCAGGTTGGTCAGGTAGAAGAAGAGGACCGCCAATAGGCCCTCGCTCGCGGGTGCCGACTCCCAGCCGGCGACGATCCGCAGTCCGCCACCCGATCCGGTCTGCAGCAGCGCCGCGACCGCGAACGGCACCGCCAGCGCATACGGCGTCAGGAAGAGCGCGGCGTTGCGCAGGGCGTCGCGTTCGACGAGCCGCCCGCCGATCGCCACCCATCCGAGCGCCAGGACGAGGAAGGCGGGGAAGAAGAAGAAGTGGAACGGCGCAAGCAGGGCGCCCATCAGGCCGGCCAGGCAGATGAGCGCCGACCGGTCGCGCCAGCCGGCAGCACGCGCCCGTGCGCTCGGCAACCCCGCGATGAGGAGGAGGACCGCGCCTGCGAGCATCGGCAGGCCGGCGGTCGTGGCGCGGTGGACGAGGAGCCCCGTGCCCATCACCGATGGGATGCGGAAGTACGGCCACGACACTTCTCCGGCAGCGTCGTACCAGGAGTTGTCGTACGAATGCTTGGTGATCAGCGCGATCGGATCGCCCAGGCCGCTGCCGCCGGTGAGCTGGCCGACGGCGTCGCGCGGGCCGGCCGTCACGTCACCCACCAGGCGAATCCAGCCCAGGCCGCCGCCGAAGATCATCAGCACCACCGCCACGAGCGCCGCGCGGCGCACCCCGCGGCCGCGCAGCACTGCCATTGCCAGGCCGTGGACCAGCAGGGCCAGCGCCCCCGCCAGGATCCCGGACGACACGACGAAGACAGGGATGGCGAACAGGTCCGCTGCCTCTGCCGCGATCGCAGCGTGGAAATCGGCGAACCAGTGGTAGACCAGCGGTTCACCGGCGAAATAGGGCACCTGCGGCGGGAAGTTGCCGGCATTCAGCGACTGGGCGATCGAGAGATGCACACCCAGGTCGCTCCAGTTCGAGCCGCCCGCGGCGATTCCGCCGTCAGTCGCGCGCCACAGGCCGCTCTGCAGGACGAGGCCCACGAACGAGGCAGCGATGCCAGCGACCGCAAACGGGAGCGGCCCGCGCCGCAACGCGTCCCAGCCGGCCGCGGCCTGGGCACGCAGCGATGCCAGGCCACCGCGCAGCACCGCGATCGGGATCGGCAGCGCCAGCACGGCGGCTACCGCGAAGATCGTCTCGCGGCGGTAGCCGCCCGTCGCCAGCGAGACCCAGTAGACCAGGTGCGTGCTGAGCGCGACCGACAGGATGATTGCCAGCCCCAGGCGTCCCGTCGCGGCGATTCGCGGCTTCACGGAGGCAACGATCGCCCAGCCCGGGAGCACGAAGAGGAGCGGCCAGACGACCACGATCGCGACCGCCGGCCAGATCCAGGCCGCGACGAGCCCGGCGACCAGCAGCAGGGCCACGGCCACCGCGGACACTCGAGCCGGCTGGGTCATCGGGCCCGGATCATAGCCGAGCACCGACGTCGATCAGCGTGGCCGGGTTGCCCGTTCGAGGCGAGGGAGGGGCTGGTGGGGATCCAGGAGCGCCACGATCCGATCGACCTGCCCCTTGATGAGCGTCTCCGACGCGGTGATGCGGGACGCCAGGCTATCCGCGTCGCGAATGACCTGGATCCCGGGTCGCTGACCCGCATCCCACTCGACCTCGACACCGCGCGGCGGAACAAGACAGGCTGTCACGGCTGCCGGCAGCGTCGCTCGCTCGAGGTACATCTCCAGGCGGCGCCCGGCGAGGCGCGTGGCGTTGATCACCTCGGCCCCCCACGGGATCCACGATTCGGTGGCCGCGCTCCAGCGATACCAGTGCCCATTCCGCTTCCGGTGCTGGCCGGCCTCGGCTCGAAGCGTGAGGGCCCAGGTCCCGCCGGGTCCCACCACGACCGCCTCGATCGGTGGCGTGCCACCGGCCAGCACGCGGCGGAGGTAGTGGTAGCGGTCGTCCAGGCGTCGCCCCAGCGGCCCGCTCAGGCGATCCCCGCCGGCCCGCGGCAGGGCGAGGCGGCGCGACGGCGACGACGGGCGGTGGAGCAGCATGGCGGTGGCCGATCGCTTGTGCGGGTGACGGCGGGGCCTCTCGAGTCTACCGCCGCCGACCGCCCGCGCCTAGCCGGTCGAGGTCGCCTGCTAGCATGCCGGCATGGAGTCCCAGGCCCCCGGCAGCCAGATCCCCGAGGCGATCCGAACCCTGCTCACCGAGCTGGGCGAGGACCCGTCGCGCGACGGCCTGGCCGGCACGCCGGAGCGGGTGAGGCGCATGTACGCCGAGCTGACGGATGGCTATCGCACCGATCCCGACGCGCTGCTCAACAGCGCGGCCTTCGAAGTCGGCTACGACGAGATGGTGGTCGTGCGGGACATCGAGTTCTTCTCGCTGTGCGAGCACCATCTGCTTCCCTTCTTCGGCAAGGCGCACGTCGGCTACCTGCCGCGCGGCCGGGTCATCGGCCTGTCGAAGATCCCGCGCATCCTCGACATGTACGCCCATCGGCTCCAGGTCCAGGAGCGGATGACGCAGCAGGTGGCGACCTTTCTCATGGAGCGCCTCGAACCCAAGGGCGTGGGCTGCGTGATCGAGGCGACGCACCTGTGCACGGTCATGCGAGGCGTCCGCAAGCAGAACGCCACGATGGTCACCAGCGCGATGCTCGGCACCTTCCGCCGCGACGCCAAGACCCGCACCGAGTTCCTGACCTTCATCGGCCGAGCGGCTGACCGCTAGCCCGATGCCGTACGCCCTGCTGCTCACCGAGCCGGAGATCGCCGCGGCCCTCAGTCAGCTGCCGGATTGGCGGCGTGAGGGCGAGATACTGGTTCGGACGGTCCGCCTCGAGACCTTCCGTGACGCGATCGCCCTGGTCAATCGTGTCGCCGATGCTGCCGAGGAGGCCGATCACCACCCCGACTTCGAGATCAACTGGCGCAACGTTACCTTCAAGCTGACGACCAAGGCGTCGCATGGCCTCACCGCCAAGGACATCGCCATGGCAGCCCGGATCGATGCCCTCGTGGCTGAAGCCGGCCGGTAGAATCGGCCCCGCATGAGCACCGAGGCCCGTTCGACGCCGATCCGCGTCCTCATCGCCAAGCCCGGCCTGGACGGCCACGACCGGGGCGCCAAGGTGCTCGCCCGCGGCCTGCGCGACGAGGGCTTCGAGGTGATCTACACCGGGCTGCGCCAGACGCCGGAGATGATCGCCGATGCCGCCGAGCAGGAGGACGTCGACGTGGTCGGCATGTCGATCCTGTCGGGAGCGCACATGGCGCTCCTGCCGCGAGTCGTCGAGCTGTGCCGCGCGCGGGGCATGGACGACGTCCTGATCGCCGCGGGAGGGATCATCCCGGACGCCGATGTCGTGAAGCTCAAGGCGGCGGGGATCGCCGAGGTCTTCGGCCCGGGGACGAGCATCGGGCAGATCGCGGGCTATTTCCGCGAGCACGCGCGCCGGGCACGTGACTGACCTCCTGGCCGAGCTCGCGTCGGGCGAGCGACGGCCGCTGGCACGCCTGCTGACCCGCATCGAGACCGGCGACCCGAGCCTCCGCCCGCTGCTCCCGGCGTTGTTCAAGGCGAGCCGCGGCGCGCACCTGGTTGGCGTCACCGGCCCGCCGGGGAGCGGCAAGTCCACCCTCGTGAACGCGCTGACGACGGTATGGCGCGGCGCCGGGAAGCGGGTCGGCATCCTGGCCGTGGATCCCAGCTCGCCGTACACCGGCGGCGCGATCATGGGCGACCGGATCCGGATGATGGAGCACGCCGCCGACCGCGACGTGTTCATGCGCTCCATGGCCACCCGCGGTGAGCTGGGCGGCTTGGCAGCGGCGACCTGGCTGGCGGTGGCCGCGCTGGATGCCGCGGGCTACGACCCGATCGTGATCGAGACGGTCGGGGCCGGGCAGGCCGAGGTGGAGATCGCGCGGCTGGCCGAGACGACGGTGGTGGTCGAGGTTCCGGAGATGGGTGACGAGGTTCAGGCGATCAAGGCGGGCCTGCTCGAGGTGGCGGACATCATCGCCGTCAACAAGGCCGATCGGCCGGGCGCCGATCGCGCCGCGCGCCAGCTGCGGGCCATGCTCGCCACCGCCGGGGGTCGCCTGACCCGGAAGCCGCCGCAGGTGCTCATGACGACGGCGACGAACGCCGGCGGAGTGGTGGCGCTGGCCGAGGCGATCGATCGGCATCGGACCGAGGCACGAGAGCCGGCCCAGGCCCGCGAGCGGGCGCGGAACCAGCTGCGTCGCGCCCTGGCCGACCTGGCCGTTGGCAGGGCAACCGGCCATCCAGGGTGGGAGGCCGCGGTCGACGCGGTGGCTGGTCACGACCTCGACCCGCTGACGGCCGCCGAGCAGCTCCTGCCCTAGACCTCGCGGATTATCGGTGCTGTTACGCTACTCAGCCATGAGCCTCGACCGGGTCTTCGTCATCGGCGCCGGCCTGATGGGGCACGGCATCGCGCAGGTCAGCGCCGCGGCCGGCAAACAGGTGACGCTGGCTGACCGCACCACGGAGCTGGCCGAGAAGGGGAAGGCGCGCATTGCCGGCAACCTGGCGCGCCTGGTCGACAAGGGCAAGCTCGCGCCCGAGGAGGCGGACGGCATCCTGGCCCGCATCGACATCGGTGTGGGAGGCGACGGGGCGGCCGGCCACGGGATCGTGATCGAGGCGGTCTTCGAGGACGAGGCCGTCAAGCGCGAGACCTGGCAGCGGCTGAGCGCAGTGGCCGATGCCGACGCCATCTTTGCCAGCAACACCAGCAGCATCAGCATCACCGCGCTGGCGACCGCCACCGACCGACCGGCGCGCTTCATCGGCCTGCATTTCTTCTCGCCGGTCCCGGTCATGAAGCTGATCGAGATCATCCGCGGGCTGGAGACCGATGACACCACCCACGCAGCAGCGGTCGCATTCGCCCAGGATCTCGGCAAGACCGTGATCGAGTCGCGGGACTACCCCGGCTTCCTGGTCAATCGCATGCTCGGTCCATTCATCAACGAGGCGATCTTCGCGCTGATGGATGGCACCGGCAGCGCCGAGCACATCGACGCCGGCGCGAAGCTGGGCCTGAACCACCCGATGGGCCCGCTCGAGCTCAGCGACTTCATCGGCAACGACGTGATGCTCAACGTGATGGATGTCCTGTATCGCGGCTTCGGCGACCCGAAGTTCCGCGCCGCCCCGCTGCTGCGCCAGATGGTCGCCGCCGGGCACCTGGGCAGGAAGAGCGGGCGCGGCTTCTACCGCTACGACGAGCAGGGGACCAGGATCGACTGATGACCAGCGCCGTGGCGTCGACGCGACCCGATCCCTTCGCCCTGAGCGAAGAGGAGCGAACCGTCCGCGACACCGCCCGCGATTTCGCGCAGCGCGAGCTGGCGCCGACCGTCGCCGCGCGCGACGACGAGGAGCGCTACGACAGGGTGCTCTTCACGCGGATGGGAGAGCTGGGGCTCACCGCCATCCCGTACCCGGAGGAGTACGGCGGCGCCGGCCTCTCCTACTTCGCCTGGGTGCTGGCCTGCGAGGAGATCGCCGCCGCCGACATGGGGATGGCCGTCAGCCTGTCGGTGCACGTGCTCGCGCAGCTATGCATCTTCACGCACGGCAGTGACGAGCAGAAGCGGCGCCTGCTGCCGCCGATGACCGCCGGCACGCACCTGGGCGCCTTCGCGCTGACCGAGCCGCAGGCCGGATCCGACGCCGCCGCCCTGGGCCTCTCCGCTCGGAAGACGGACTCGGGATACGCGCTGACCGGCACCAAGGTCTGGATCACGAACGCCGGGGAGGCGGACCAGTACGTCGTATTTGCCACCGTCGACCGCGGGCGCGGCAAGGAGGGGATCACCGCCTTCGTGGTGGAGCGCAATACGCCGGGCTTCCGCGTCGGCAGTCACGAGCGAAAGATGGGGATTCGCGACTCGACCTCCGCGGAGCTGGTCTTCGAGGAGGCAGCCGTGCCGGAGGCGAGCCGGCTCGGGGCGGAGGGCGAGGGGCTGAAGGTGGCGCTGGGAGCGCTGGCGTCGGGTCGGATCAGCATCGCGGCGGCGTGCACCGGCCTCGCCCGCGCGGCACTCGAGCACGCCACGCGCTACGCAACCCAGCGGACGCAGTTCGGCCGCCCCATCGCTGAGCAGCAGATGATCCAGGCCACCCTCGCCGACGCGGCGGTGGCGGTCGATGCGTCGCGCCTCCTCACCTGGCGAGTCGCTCGCCAGCGCGACGCCGGCGAGTCGATCAACGCGACCAGCAGCATGGCGAAGATGTTCGCCTCTGATACCGCCATGCGCGTGGCCACCGACGCGGTGCAGGTCTACGGTGGCGCCGGCTACTCCCGTGACAACCCGGTCGAGCGCTTCATGCGCGACGCCAAGGGAGCCCAGATCTACGAGGGGACCAACCAGGTCCAGCGCCTGATCATTGCCCAGCAGCTGATCGATGACGCCCGCCGAAGCGGCTGAATGAGGGAGACCGATCCATGACCACTGGCACCCAGACCCAGGCCCGCGCGGATGAGATGGCGGTCGAGGGGGCGCCCCGCTACCGGGCGCAGGTTGCCTCGGTCGAGGCGCTGGTGGTGGAGGGCGAACGGGCCGCGAACCTGCCCGACCTGATCCA
>CAZDAV010000004.1:0-16054 GCA_964503725.1 uncultured Steroidobacteraceae bacterium | reverse complement strand
CTGGCCGGCATGGCGCTCGGCGCGGTCACCTGCCCCATCTACCCCAGCTCGGAGGCGAACCAGGCCGCCTTCATCATCAATAACGTCGGCGCGAAGCTCATCGTGGTCGAAAACGCGCAGCAGGCGGCCAAGATCGATTCGATCCGCGCCGAGTGCCCCACCATCGAGAAGGTCGTGGTCATCGAGGAGCGCGGCACGCTGCCGGAAGGGGTGATCTCCCTGGACGACGTCGGCGAGCTGGCGCCGCAGGACGCCGACCACCGGCGCCTGTGGGAGGAGGGCTGGCGAGCGATCACGCGCGATCAGCTGGCGACGATCATCCACACCTCGGGGACCACCGCCAACCCCAAGGGCGCGATGCTCACCCACGGCAACCTGGTCTTCAACTACGAGGCGGTCATCCAGGTCATCGACTTCTACGAGACCGATATCTTCCTGTCGTGGCTCCCCCTGAGCCACATCTACGAGCGAGTGGCCGGCATGGTCGTGCCGCTCGGCCGGGGCTGCCTGATCGCGTACGCCGAGCCGCTCATCGAGCGGCTGCCGCTCAACATGGCCGAGGTCCGTCCCACCGTGATGGTCGCCGTGCCGCGCCTCTACGAGCGCGTCTACGCGCGCGTGCTGTCGACGATCGAATCGGGCTCTCACCTCAAGCAGCGCATCTTCTGGTGGGCGGCAGGGCTGGGCAAGAAGAAGTACGCCAACCACCTGGCCGGCCGGGCCGATTCGCTCTGGCTCCGCGCACAGCTGAAGGTTGCCGACGCGCTCGTCTTCGGCAAGATCCGCGCGCGCACCGGCGGGCGGGTGCGCTACTTCGTCTCCGGCTCGGCACCCCTGTCGCGGGAGATCGGCGAGTTCTTCTATGGGATGGGGATGCTCGTGCTGGAGGGATATGGGCTGACCGAGACCAGCCCCTTCGTGTCGATCAACCGCCCCGACGACTTCGTCTTCGGCACCGTCGGACGGCCCGCACCGGATACCGAGGTGCGAATCGACGGGTCGACCGGCGAGATCCAGGTCCGCGGGCCGCAGGTCATGCGCGGCTACCTCAACGACTCGGCCGAGACGGCGCGCGCCATCGACGCCGACGGATGGTTCCACACCGGCGACATCGGCGAGCTGGACGACATCGGCCGCATCAAGATCACCGATCGGCTCAAGAACATCATCGTCCTGGCCAACGGCAAGAACGTCAGCCCGGCACCGATGGAGGCCGCCCTCTCCAGCTCGAAGTTCATCGGCCAGGCGGTCATCCTGGGGGACCGGCAGCCGTACACGGGCGTCCTGATCGCCCCGGACTTCGAGGAGCTGACCGCGTGGGCCAAGGCCAACGAGATCGCGGAGATGCCGCCAGAGCAACTGGTGGAGGAGCGCGCGGTCCAGAAGCTGATCGACGGCGAGGTGAAGGCCAAGCTCGAGGGGTTTGCCATCTTCGAGCGGCCGCGCCGCGTGGCGCTGCTGCCGAGGCTGCTCACCGAGGAGGAGGGGGAGCTCACGCCGTCGCTCAAGGTGAAGGTCCGGGTCGTCAAGGAGAAGTGGGCGACCAAGGTGGCGGAGCTGTTCGAGGGCGAGGCGAAGGAGTAGCCGGCACCTCGAACCGCGGGTCCGTGCGGGTCGTCGTACCATCTGTCTCGTGAGCGACGTCTTCATCCTGTCCGCCGCGCGCACGCCGATCGGCAAGTTCGGCGGCGGGCTCTCGACGGTTCCTGCCACCGACCTGGGCGCGACTGCCATTCGAGCTGCCGTCGCGCGCTCCGGCATCGCGGGCGAGCGCGTCGACGAAGTCTTCATGGGGCAGGTCATCCAGGCCGGCGCCGGCCAGGCCCCAGCGCGCCAGGCCGCCCTGCGTGCGGGCCTGCCGGACGGCGTCTCGGCGACGACCATCAACAAGGTGTGCGGGTCGGGGCTCAAGGCGGTGATGCTCGGCGCCGCCTCGATCCGCGTCGGCGACGCGGACGTGATCGTGGCCGGGGGCATGGAGAACATGAACCTGGGGCCATACCTGCTGCCGGGCGCGCGAGCCGGGTATCGCCTCGGTAACGTCGAGCTGGTCGACAGCACGGTCCACGACGGCCTGTGGTGCGCCATCTGCGACGTGCACATGGGCATGCACGCCGAGCGGGTTGCCGCGAAGCACGAGGTGAGCCGCGAGGCGCAGGACGAATTCGCCCTCCGCTCGCAGCAGCGGGCGCTGGCCGCCATCGCGCAGGGGCGGTTCGCCGAGGAGATCGTGGCGGTCGAGGTCCCCGGCAAGAAGGGCCCGACCACGGTCGACACCGACGAGAATCCCCGGGCCGACAGCTCGCTCGAGGCACTGGCCAGGCTCAAGCCCGCCTTCCAGCCCGATGGCGGGACCGTCACCGCCGGCAACGCGCCGGGCATCACCGACGGCGCGGCCGCACTGGTCCTGGCGTCGGCGGAGGCGGTCACGCGCGACGGCCTGAACCCGATCGCACGGATCAGTGGCTACGCCCAGGCGGATGTGGCCCCGGAGTGGCTCTTTGAGGCACCGATCGACGGCGTCCGTCGCCTCCTCGAGAAGCTGGATCTGCAGATCGACGCCTTCGACCTGATCGAGATCAACGAGGCCTTCGCCGCCCAGGTGCTGGCCGACGGGAATGCGCTTGGCTTCGACTGGGACCGTGTCAACGTCAACGGCGGCGCCATCGCGCTGGGTCATCCGATCGGGGCGTCCGGCGCACGGGTGCTGACCACGCTGCTGTACGAGCTGCGTCGTCGCGGCGGCGGCAGGGGCCTCGCCACCCTGTGCCTTGGCGGCGGCGGGGCGGTGGCGCTCGCGGTCGAGACGCTCTGACGCTGCCCCTATAATCGGGCCGCTTGCGCTCCGGCCTGCTCCCGCACCCACATCGCGGAGGCGCCGGCCCACGATCGCTACTGGAGGCTCGAGAGCAGGACCGATGTCAACAGCGAATCCGGTCGCCGAGAAGCCGAACATCTGGGATGTGGCCCAGGCCCAGTTCGACAGCGCGGCCGAATTGCTTGACCTGGACCCCGGCCTGCGCCGGGTGCTCCGCGTGGCGCAGCGCGAGCTGACCGTCAACTTCCCGGTCACCATGGACGACGGTCACGTGGAGGTCTTCACCGGGTATCGCATCCAGCACAACGTCAGCCGCGGGCCGGCCAAGGGCGGCATCCGCTACCACCAGGACGTGACGCGCGACGAGGTTCGGGCGCTCGCCATGTGGATGACCTGGAAATGCGCCGTGGTGAACATCCCGTACGGCGGCGGCAAGGGTGGCGTGGTGGTCGATCCAAAGCAGCTCTCGATGCGGGAGCTCGAGGGCCTGACCCGCCGCTTCACGACCGAGATCAGCCCGCTGATCGGGCCGGATCGGGACATCCCGGCGCCCGACGTCAATACCAATGCGCAGGTGATGGCCTGGATGATGGACACCTTCTCGATGCACCGCGGCTACACCATCCCGGGCGTGGTCACCGGCAAGCCGGTCGCCATCGGCGGCTCGCTGGGTCGCAACGAGGCCACCGCGCGCGGCGCGGTCTTCACCCTGCACCAGGCCAGCAGGGCGCTCGACATCCCGCTCACCGGCGCGCGCGTGGCGATCCAGGGCTACGGCAACGCCGGCTCGATCGCGGCGGAGCTGCTGACGGCCGAGGGCGCGGTCGTCGTGGCGGTCAGCGACTCGAGCGGCGGCATCACCAATCCGAAGGGCCTCGACCCCGGACGGGTGGGCGCCTGGAAGAAGGAGCACGGCACGGTCGTCGGTTTCCCGGGCGCCGATGCGGTGAGCAACACCGAGATCCTGGAGCTCGAGTGCGAGATCCTGGTGCCGGCGGCGCTGGAGAACCAGATCACCGAGGAGAACGCCCCGCGCATCCGCGCCAGGATCGTGGCCGAGGCCGCGAACGGGCCGACGACGCCGGAGGCCGACCAGATCCTCTTCGATCGTGGCGTCTTCGTGATCCCGGACATCCTGTGCAACGCCGGCGGCGTGACGGTCAGCTACTTCGAATGGGTGCAGGACATGCAGTCCTTCTTCTGGACCGAGGCGCGCATCAACGAGAGCCTGCACGAGATCATGGATCGGGCCTTCGGGAGCGTCCACGCCATGAGCAAGCGCCATTCGATCGACATGCGCACTGCGGCGTATATGGTTGCCGTGGCTCGAGTGGCCGAGGCGACCACACTGCGCGGACTGTACCCCTAGGAGCGATGCATGCTTGACCACGAAGAGCGCTTCCTGTTTCGCGAGGAGATCGTGAACCTGGCGACCGCCCTGGCCGAGCCGGGGGCGCTCGACAACGTTGAGGATCTGCTTGCCGACGTGACGACCTCGCCGCGCTTCGACAGCGACGTCTTCACGCTGGAACGATCGCTTCAGGTCATGCTCGGCAGCCGCGCCGGCTCAACCCTGGTCGGGTTGCTGACGGTCACCCGCGAGGTATTCGACGAGGTGGGCGAGATCGGTCTGTCACCCGAGGTCCACGAGCGACTCGTCGGCTGGCGAGCTCGCTTCGGCCTGGCCATCGACAACGCCCTCAACTTCCTGAACAACCCCGATGGCATCCAGGGACACAACTTCGGGACGCAGCTGACCCACGCCGAGGGCGGGCTGACGCTCCAGGGGCGGCTGACGCTGGTTCGCTACAACAACGAGCCACAGTTCTTCATCGCCGATGCCGACGTCCTGCTCACCATGGCCGCCGACGTCATGGAGCGCCTGGGGGAGCACCTGGAGCCGGAGATGGTCGAGGCGGAGCTCGTGGCGCGCCTCCGGGAGGCGGTCGAGCTCATCGAGCGACGGGGCAAGCCGCGCGCGTGAGCGCCAGGATCGATCGGCTGCATTTCACCGGCGACGACGAGTCCGATCGTCTGCTCGTCGTCGAGCCGATGGCGCTCCTGATCGGTTTCGCGCTCGACCAGCAGGTGACCGTCCAGAAGGCGTTCTCCGGCCCGGCGGAGCTGCGACGCAGGATCGGTCACCTGGACGCCGGGCGCATCGCGGCGATGGATCCCGCCGCCCTCGACGCGGCATTCCGTCAGCGACCGGCGCTGCACCGCTTCCCCGGCGCCATGGCCGCCAGGGTGCAGGCGCTGTGCGGCTTCGTGGCGAAGGAGTACGGCGGGGAGGCGGGGCGCGTCTGGAGCGAGGCGCGCGACGGCCGTGACCTGCAGGCTCGTCTGCTGGCGCTGCCCTCGATCGGGGAGATGAAGGCCGGCTCGCTGCTTGCCATCCTCGGCAAGCGCCTCGGCGTGCAGCTGGCCGGCATGGACGACGTGATGCCGAAGCACCCGACCCTCGGTGACGTGGATTCGGCGGAGGCGCTGGCCGCCTACCAGGCCGGCAAGCGTGCGCACAAGGCCGCAATGCGCGCGGCCGGCGGGGCGACGCGCGGCCGCTGAGAAAAGGAAGGAGGCCGGACGTGGGCACTCGCCGGCCTCCTCGTTCGCCGCATCGCACCCGGTAAACCGGGGCGCGCGGTGACAGTCGGCATGATACGGAGCGCACCCCCGACGTCACTAGTACTTTGTGGCCGAATCTGCCTCAGGCCACGTCCCAGGCGAGCGGCATGTTGTCAGTGAGCCGCGTCCGCCCGATCCAGACCGCCACCAGCGCCAGCGCCGGGCCGGTGACGCGCCGCAGCTCGGCCAGGGTCGCCGCGTCCGCCACGCTGATGTAGTCGGGGCGCGCCATCGACTCGGCCGCGATGACATCGGTCATGCGAGCCCGCAGCACCTCGGCCGACCGCTCGCCGGCGTCGTAGGCCGCCTTCGCCGCGTTGAGGGCCGCAAAGAGGCAGGTCGCCGCATGCCGCTCCTCGATCGAGAGCTGCGCGTTGGCGCTGGAGAGGGCCAGGCCGTCCGTCTCGCGCACGGTCGGGCAGATGACCATCTCCATGTTCATGAACAGGTCGCGCATCATCCGGCGCAGGATCACCACCTGCTGCGCGTGGCGCTGGCCGATGTACAGGCTGGCGGGGCCCACCAGGTGCAGCATCTTGAGCATGACGGTGGTCAGGCCGTCCAGGTGGCCTGGCCGCGAAGCACCCTCGAGCTGGCGGGTCAGCCCCTCGACCGTGACCCGCGTGACGTCCTCGGCCGGATACAGGGTCGACACCTCGGGCAGAAAGACCACGTCGGCGCCCTTGCCCTCGAGCAGGGCAAGCTCGCGGCGCTCGTCGCGGTGCATCGGGCTCGACTCGTCGAGGGTCGGAAATTCGCCGGGGTTCACGAACGAGCTGACCACCACGCACCCGTTCTCGGCCTTGGCGCGGACCACCAGCGACAGCTGCCCGTCGTGGAGCACTCCCATGGTCGGCACGAAGCCGACCGAATCGCCCCCCAGCCGACGTTCCAGGATCGCGGCGCGCAGGTCTGGAATGGTCCGAACGACCTGCACGTCAGCGCCGACGGGAACGGGCGGGCCGCGCCGGACCCTCCGCCGGACGGGCCTTGCGGTATCGGTCCACGATGAGGTCCCAGAGCCGTTCGGCGACCTGGCGCTTCGGCAGCATCGGCCAATCGCTGAGGACGCCCTCGGCGCCGATGACGGTCACCTTGTTCTCGTCCGAGCCGACCGCGTCGAATGGCCCGCTCACGGTATTGGCCACGATCAGGTCGAGCCCCTTGTCGCGCAGCTTGCT
Source organism: uncultured Steroidobacteraceae bacterium (assembly GCA_964503725.1). Taxonomy (GTDB): domain Bacteria; phylum Chloroflexota; class Limnocylindria; order QHBO01; family QHBO01; genus CF-167. The sequence goes on along the minus strand of CAZDAV010000004.1, from coordinate 9,430 downwards.
GCGCGCGTTCGCCTCCAGGTCGTCGCTCTCGGCGGCGAAGCCGATCAGGAACGGCCGCGCCCCGTCGGCCATCTCGCCGACCTCGGCGATGATGTCCGGGTTCGGCACGAGGTCGATCTGCAGGCCCGCGCCATCGCGCTTGATCTTGCGGCGGCTCGCCCGCTTCGGCGCGAAGTCGGCGACGGCAGCAGCCATCACCAGCACGTCCGCCGCAGGAACGGCACTCATGACGGCCTGTCGCATGGCGGCGGCGGTCGGGGCCTCGATGACCGTTACGCCACGTGGCGCCGGAACGCTCATGGTGCCGGCCACCAGGGTCACCGTGGCGCCGCGGTCTCTCGCCGCCTCGGCGATCGCGACCCCCATCTTGCCGCTGCTGCGGTTGCCGATGAAGCGGACCGGGTCGATCGGCTCTCGCGTGCCACCGGCGCTGACGACGACGTGCAGCCCGTCCAGGTCGCCGGCGCGCGCAAAGAGAGCCTCCACCGCCTCCACGATCGCCTCCGGCTCCGCCAGGCGGCCAACGCCGGTCAGGCCGCTGGCAAGCGCCCCCACCTGTGGCTCCAGGATGCGATGCCCGAAGCCGCGGAGGGTCTCGACGTTGCGCTGGGTGGCAGGGTGCGTCCACATGCCGGCGTCCATGGCCGGCGCCACGATGAGCGGCGCGCGACTGGCCAGCGCGATGGCGGAGACTGCGCTGCCTGCCGCGCCGGCGGCCAGCTCGGCGAGCAGATTGGCCGTCGCGGGTGCGAGGACGATGGCGTCCGCTCCCTCCGCCAGCTCGACGTGCGCAATCTGCGAATCGGCGTCGAGCGCCATGAGGTCGCTGACCACCGGGCGGTGGGTCAGCGAGGCGAACGTCAGCGGCGTCACGAACTGGGCAGCCCCGGGCGTCATGGCGACATCGACCAGTGCCCCGCGCTCCGCCAGGAGACGGACCAGCGAGACGGCCTTGTAGGCCGCGATGCTGCCGGCCACGCCCACCACGATCCGCCTTCCGGCGAGGGACCCACGCTCGTCGCTCATCGGTCCAGCTCCCGCCCGCCACTCGCCGTCCCGGCAGCGGCGCGGATGGCGTCGTGGGCGTAGCGAATGCCGCGCAGCGTGAGGTCCGGCTCGATGGCGTCGATGCCCGGCACCTCGCGCAGCCATGGTTCGTGGGTATAGCCGCCGGTCGCGATGACGGTCACGCGGCCTTCGCTCGGCGACCGCTCGACCAGCTCCACGCGCAGCGCGGTCAGCAGGCCGCTCACCAGGCCGATGTAGCCGAGCACGGTGCCGCTCTGCATGGCATGGATCGTGTTCGAGCCGATGGCGCTCGGCGGACGGCGCAGGTCGATGCGCGGCAGCTTGCTGGCGGAGCCGACGAGCGCCTCGAGCGACAGGCCGAGCCCCGGGGCAATTGCGCCGCCGACATACGCCCCTTCGGCGCTGACGACGTCGAAGTTGGTGCTGGTGCCCAGGTCGAGCACGATCGCCGGTCCGCCGAACTCGGTCCGTGCCGCCAGGGCATTGCAGAGCCGATCGGCTCCCGCCTCCGCCGGCCGGTCGATCTCGATGCGCAGCGTATCGGCCAGCGAAGTGGCGTCGATGACCACGGCCTCCAGGCCGATGCGCGTCCGCACGAAGCGCTCGAAGGTGTCGGTCAGGGGCGGTACCACGGAGGCGAGCGCCACCGAGTCGAGCTCGTCGATGCGGTGCCCGTCGAGGCCCAGCAGGGATGTGACGAGGGCCGCCACCTCGTCCGAGGTGGCCCCCGTCCGCGAGCCGGCGCGCCACGAGCCGATCAGCTCATCGGCGCGGAAGAGGCCGAGCGTGAGATTTGTATTGCCGATATCGACGGCGAGCAGCGTCACGCGCCACATCCTACCAGCCGTTCTGCGCCATCCCGCGCCCCCGGTCCGGTGCTAGACTCGCCCGCGATCCCCCCGTACCCGGCGCATGCCGTGAGCGAGCCGATGACCGAGGCGCGAGCCAAGCTCTACATCAACACCGGCGTCGTCACCGATAAGAGCGACATGTACAACCTGCTGCGCCCGTTGCTGAAGCAGACGGTCAGCTACACCTATCGCCGCGGCAGCCAGGTGACGGACAGCGGAACCGGGTGGGTGGAGCGGATCGTGGTCGACCACCCCGAGATCGCCAGCTACTTCACCCCACTCTCCATCTGCCTCAACCTCGACTCGTTCGACTACCTGCAATTCGACACGACCTCGGACCAGCTGCTGGTCTACACCCTCGTGATCGGGGAGGAGCGGGTGGTGCTCGAGTTCGCGGCCGCCGCGCCGCCCCCCGGCCTTCTCGACGAGGCCGATGAGGGACGCGCCCTGCCACGCACCGCGGACGAGCTGGCCCGTGACCTGCGCTTCATCCAGATGGAGCTGCTCATGTCGCCCGAGGCAAGCGACGACGACGAGGACACCTAGCGTGGCGTCGGGCCTCCCCGTCCGGCGGGCCCGGGCGCGAGGAGCCGTCCCGTATCAACGGAGCGTCCTTGGCAACGGCCTGCGGATCCTGACCCAGGAGATGCCCGGCGCACGTTCGGTGGCGGTCGGGCTGTTCGTGGGCGTCGGATCACGGCACGAGGACGAGGCGCATGCCGGCCTCTCGCACCTTCTGGAGCACCTCGTCTTCAAGGGGACCCGGCGCCATCCCGACCCGGGGGGACTCTCGGAGGCCGTGGAGGGCTCGGGCGGCAGCGTGAACGCGTCGACCGACCGCGAGCTGACGGTCTACAGCGCTCGCGTCCCGGCAGAGTCGGCCGCGAGGGCGCTCGAGGTGGTCGCGGACCTGGTCTTCGCGCCACTGCTCCGGCGGCGCGACCTGGCGGCCGAGAAGCCCGTCATCGTCGACGAGATCCGCATGTACGTCGACTCGCCCAGCGACCGCGTCTTCAGCCTCTTCGACGAGCTCCTCTTCGGGCGGCATCCGCTCGGCCGCGAGATCGCCGGGACGCCGCGCAGCGTGCGGCGGGCGCGCCACGACGCCATCCTCGCCCACTGGAGCCGCTGGTATCGCCCCGCGCACCTCGTCCTGGCGGTGGCCGGCGCCATCCGTCATGACGCGGTCGTGGCAACCGCCTCCGGCTGGTTCGACGATGCGTCCGACGACCAGGGAATCGCGACGCTGCCGGCCGTGGTCGAGGCTCCTGATCCGGCACCGGCCGGCTCGGTTCGTGTCGATTACCGCCGCCTGTCGCAGGGCAACCTGTGCCTCGGCATGCCCGGCGTCGCCCGCGGCCACCCCGACCGCTGGGCGCTCGACCTGCTCAGCGCGGTGCTCGGCGATGGGATGAGCAGCCGGCTCTTCCTGGAGCTGCGCGAGCGGCGCTCGCTGGCCTACGACGTCTCGACCTTCGGGGCGACGTACGCCGACTGTGGCACCTTTGGCGTGCACGCGGGGTTCGACCCGGAGCAGGCCGCGGCGGTGGTTGGAGCGATCCTGGAGCAGCTCGAGCGGGTGGTCCAGGACCCGATCAGCGACGCCGAGCTGGAACGAGCGCGCGCCTACACGCGCGGACGCCTGCAGCTGCGCATGGAGGAGACCGGATCGGTCGCCGCCTGGCTCGGCATCGGCGAGAGCCTGTTGCCACAGATCATGACCGTCGACGAGGTCATCGCGCATCTCGAGGCGGTCACGGTCGACGACATGCTGCGCGTTGCGCGGGAGTACGTCCGCCCCGAGATGGCGCGGCTGGCGGTGCTTGGCCCATTCCGCTCGCGCCGTCGGTTCGCGGCGATGCTGGCGGGATGAACGATCGCCTGCGCCCCGCCGGTCCGTGGGAGGCGCCGGCCGTGGTCGACCTGCTGCTCGACGACCTGGCGCTGGCGCGCGCACAGCTGGCCTCCGGGCTCTATGGGCTGGCCGAGGGCGTCCTCCTGCGCCTGATCGCCGGGCTGGAGGCGGCAGGCAAGGGGGGTCTCGAGGAACTCGATGTCGCCCGTTCGCTCCTGGCCGAGGCCCTGTGGCGCCAGGGAAGACCGATTGCCGCCTCCGCAGCCATTGCGACCATCCGCAGCGGCAGCCTCGAGCGGCGGCGCCCGCTCCTCATGCTCATCGAGGCGGAGGCGCTGGCCGCCATCGGTGAGCCCGATCGCGCAGCCAGGCTCGCCGAGCGAGTCGTCTCGGCGATCGGCGTCGACGAGGCATGGAAGCTGCGAGGGGGCGTTGCGACACGGATCACCTGGCCCGCGCCGCCGTCTTTCCGATCGGCCCGTCGAACCGAGGCGCCCGCAGTGGGGGGAGCTGCGCCCTCGCCGACGCCCGAGCGGATCGCGGCCGCGCACGGACGGCTCGGCGCGGCGCGCGATGCGTTCGCGGCCGGTGAGATGGAGGAGGGAGATCGCGAGCTGGTGGCGGCGCTGCGCCTCGACCCGCGGGTCGGCCACGATGCGGTCGCCGTGCTGGAGGCCACGCTCGAGGAGGAGCCGAGCGCCGACCGTCTGCTACTCTACGGCGACCTCCTGCGCGCCGCCGGTCGGGAGGCCGAGGCAACTGCAGCCTTCGACCGCGCCGCGCGCGCCTGACCCAGCACGGAGCAGATGTCCCTGATGGAACGCACCCTGGTCATCGTGAAGCCTGACGGCGTGCAGCGTGGCCTGATCGGGGAGATCATCTCCCGCCTCGAGCAGAAGGGATGCAAGGTGGTCGGGCTGCGCATGCTGGAGGTGTCGCGGGACCTCGCGGAACGCCACTACGCGGTTCATGTGGGCAAGCACTTCTACGCCGGGCTCGTCGAGTTCATCACCTCCGGACCCGTGGCAGCGGTGGCGGTCGAGGGTCCCGATGCGATCGCCACCGTTCGTCGCCTGGTCGGCGCCACCATGCCGAACGAGGCCAATCCGGGCACCATCCGCGGCGACCTGGGGGTGAGCGGCCTGCGCAACCTGATCCACGCCTCGGATGCCCCCGAGACCGCCGCCGCCGAGCTCGACCTGTGGTTCGGAGCCGACGGGCTGGTCGACTACGCCCGGGCGATCGATGCCTGGATCGTGGCCGAGGAACCGCCCCGGGCGTAGCGCGCGATGCGCGGCGGCTCGCCGTCGAGCCAGAGGGAGATGCCGGCGTAGGTCGGGCGTTCGACGAGGCCGATCCGATGCAGCGGGAAGTAGCGCAACCACGCACGTCCCACGATGAGCTCGCGGTCGATCGGCCCGAAGAAGCGGGAATCCTGGCTCTCCGGGCGGTTGTCGCCCATCACGAAGTAGGTTCCGGCGGCGACGGTCCAGGACGCCGTGGCCTCGGCGCCCCTGGGCAGGGTGGGCGCGGCCGCTCCATCGATCTGGCGAACCACGTACGGCTCGTCAAGTCGCACGGGGCTTCCACCGTCCGCGGCGACGAAGACGCGTCCGTTCTCCAGGCTGACGGTGTCACCCGGCAGGCCGATGACACGCTTGATGAAGGGGATGCCCTGCTGGGTGAAGCCCTCCGGCGGCTGGAAGACGACGATGTCGCCCCGGTGATAGTCGTCGAAGCGAGGCGAGATCTTGTCGATCAGCACGTACTCGTCCGGGGCGATGGTGGGCAGCATCGACTGTTGCTTGACCTCGAACGGCTGGGCGATGAAGTTGTGGATGACGAGGTAGATGACCAGGGTCAGGACCAGCGTCTCGACAATCTCGAGCGCGCACCCAAGTCGACGGCGCGGGGCGGGCGGCTCGCGGTCGGCGGGCAGGTCCGGGCCGCGGGGTGCCGGAGGGGCGTAGGTCATCGGCGCTCCGTGGAATGAGCGAGGCAGGCGGCGCGTAGCATAGCGGGCTCAGTGACGATGCGCGCCGTGCCCCTCCGTACCCTCGCGGTCTTCGGCGTGGGCGTCGCGGCGCTCGTTGCGATCCTGTACTACGCGTCGACGGTCGACGGCCGCCCGCCCGGCGTGCGTGCCATCACGCTCACGCAGCACCTGTCCGCGGATCCCGATGTTGCGCTCACGACCAGCAGCCTGGAGGTCGAATTCTCGGAGCCGGTGGAGCATGCATCCGGCGAGGGGGCCTTCGCCATCAGCCCGCAGGTCCGTGGCTCGTTCAGCTGGAGTGGGGCGACCCTGACCTTCACCCCCGCCAGCCGCCTGCCGCTGCGCACCTCGTTCGAGGTCTCGATCGCTGCCGGCATCCGCGACCGAGCGGGGAATGAGATGACCGCCGCCCCGCCGCAGTACCAGTTCGAGACGGTCGGGAACCCGACGATTGTCGACACCGAACCGGTCGAGGGCGACGAGGAGGCTGCCCTCGACACCGGGGTCCAGATCGACTTCTCGACCCTGATGGATACCGCCTCGGTGGCGGGCGCGCTGCGCGTCACCCCCGCCCTCGAGTATCGGCTGCAATGGAGGGGCGAGCGTCTCATGATCGTCCCGTCCGCTCCGCTCGAGCCGGATCGACGCTACAGCCTGGTCATCGGCATCGGCGCTCGAGACCAGGCTGGGACACCGTTGGCGGAGCGCTTCAGCCTGTCGTTCCGGACCGTGGCGTCGCAGCTCGCCGCGGACGTCATCGTGCCGGCGAACGACGTGCAGGGCGTGGCCGTCACCTCGCCGATCGCGGTCATCTTCGATCGTGCGCTGGATCCCGACAGCGTCGACGACGACCTGTTCACGATCGTGCCGGCCGTGGCCGGCTCACTGGATGCGGTCGTCGCCCCGGGCGCGGCCGGGCTGCGCGATGCAGGGCTCCGCGTCCTGCGCTTCCAGCCGTCGGGGCCGCTCGAGCCGAATACGACCTACGACGTCAGCATTGGGCCTGGCCTCCTGGCCGCCGATGGCTCCGGCCTGCCGGCCGGCCTCGCCTGGAGCTTCACCACCGGTGCCCCCACCGCCACCCTCTCGAACCAGGTCACCTTCCTCTCCGATCGGGGCGGGATCGCCAACCTGTGGGCCATGAACCCCGACGGCACCAACCAGCGGCAGCTGTCCTCCGAGCTGTCGCCGATCGCCGACTATTCGATCGCCCCGGATGGGCGCTCGTTCGTGGTCGAGGATGGGGCGATCATCGTCTGGCAGCGCGCCGATGGATCGGCCCGTCGGGAGCTGACCGACGTCGGGGCCCTCGAATTCGATGCCGCCTACGCGCCGGACGGCAGCGTGATCACCTACGTGCGGATCGATCCCCTCGGCCAGCCGGGGCTGTGGCAGCGCGACGCGGACGGCAGTCATCCGCAGCCGATCCCGCTCCCAGATGAGGCGACCGCCGCGCCATCGCCGACGGCGCCGGTGGTCCTGTTGCGCGCCCCGCGACTCTCGCCCGACGGGTCAGCGCTCGCCTTCATTGATGACGGCGGTCGCGTCGCCATCCTCGACCTGCTGACAGACCGGCTGAGCGAGGCTCCGTTCGTGGCCCTCACGGCGCCCGTCTGGCAACCCGATGGCGAGGGCATCCTGGTGTCGGGCTGGGCTGCTCGTACCGGCATCGACCCGCGGCTGCACGAGCCTGGATCGCCGGTGCCGCTCCTCGACCCTGCCGCCATGCCGCTCGACGCCCGCGACGTGGCCGCCCTGCGCGTGGTGCGCCTCTCGCCGGGTGCCTCGGCAGTAGTGCCGGCCGATTTCGGCGATGGCGCGACGCGACCGGCCGTCTACGGCAGCGGCCTGGTGGCGTACATCCGGCTCAGCGGTCCAGGGGCGTCATCGGGGAGCCTCTGGGTGAGTGTCGACCCGGCCGACGGCGGCGACGAGCTGCTGGGCGACTTCGGTGCACGAGCCGGTTCGGCGGCCTTCGCGCCCGAGCCGGGGGCGATGGTGATCGCTCGCATCGCGGAGCCCGGCGATGACCCCGCCGTGACCGCCGGAGTCTGGATCGTGAACCTCCGCAGCGGGCTCACCGAGCAGCTCTCGGTGGATGGCTGGCTGCCGCGCTGGCTGCCGTGACGGTTGACCCGTCGCGCGACGCCGGGCTACCATACCGGCGCCTCGCTGGCGGACCCCTTGACGCGCCCTCCGCCGGCGTTTCCGTGTGCCAGACCTCGGCTAGCCGCGACCGAATCGTCCAGCCCCATTCGGAGGTTTCATGGAGTTCATCATCTGGGTGATCCCCGCTGCCGGCCTGGCTGCGGTTGCCTTCGCCCTCTATCTGGCCCGCGACGTTCTTGGCCGGGACAAGGGGCCACAGGCGATGCAGGACGTCGGCGACACGATTCGCGAGGGGGCCGACGCCTTCGTCAAGCGGCAATACACGACCATCGGTCTGCTCGCCCTTGTCGGGGCTGTGCTCATCGGGGTCGTCATCAGCGTCGTCGAGACCCGGGACGTGGCCGACGTCCCCGACCTGGCCGGGGCGCCGATCGGGATCATGACCGCCGTCGCCTTCCTGGTTGGCGCGGCCTGCTCGATGGCCTCGGGCATCATCGGCATGTTCATCAGCGTGCGCTCGAACGTCCGCACCGCGGCCGCTGCCCGGCGCAGCCTGGTCGAGGCCGTACAGGTGGCGATGCGCGGCGGCGCGGTCTCGGGCTTCCTGGTGGTCGCCCTCTCGCTCCTCGGCGTGTGGGGCATCTTCACCGCCTACGAGACCCTGATCGGCGAGGTGACGATCGCCGAGGCGCCGTTCCTGATCGTCGGCTTCGGCTTCGGCGCCTCGTTCGTGGCCCTCTTCGCTCAGCTCGGTGGCGGCATCTACACGAAGGCCGCCGACGTGGGCTCCGACCTGGTCGGCAAGATCGAGAAGGGCATCCCGGAGGACGACCCTCGGAATGCGGCGGTGATCGCCGACCTGGTTGGCGACAACGTCGGCGACTGCGCCGGTCGTGGAGCCGACCTGTTCGAATCGACCGCTGCGGAGAACATCGGCGCCATGATCCTGGGCGTCGCCGTCTTCACGATCGCCGATACCGCCGGCTGGCCGCACCCGGAGGGCTGGATCTTCTTCCCGCTGGTCGTGCGTGGCTTCGGCCTGTTGGCCACCATCGTGGCGATGTTCTTCATCCGGGGCAGCGAGACCGAGAACCCCATGAACATCCTGAACCGCGGCTACTGGGTCACCAGCCTGCTGTCGGTCGTCGGCCTGTTCATCACCACCAACATCATGATGGACACCGGTGGCACGCTGGGCGCGAATGGCTGGCCGGCCTGGGTCTGGTTCTTCGGCGCCGGGCTGGTGGGCCTCGCCACGAGCGTCGTGTTCGTCTACATCACGCAGTACTACACCGCCGGTGGCTATCGACCGGTGCGTGAGATCGCGGAGGCCTCGAAGACCGGTCCGGCGACCAACATCATCTCGGGCACCGCGGTGGGCTTCGAGACGACCTTCGTGACCGCCATCTCGATCGGGGTTGCCATCCTCGCCTCGCACTGGCTGGGCTCGCAGGCCGGCCTCAAGGCCGCCGATGGTCACGACGTGGGCGGCATCTTCGGGACCGCGGTGGCGACGATGGGCATGCTCATGACGACGGCCTACATCCTGGCGATGGACACCTTCGGCCCGATCACCGACAACGCCGGCGG
>CAZDAV010000003.1:3738-31296 GCA_964503725.1 uncultured Steroidobacteraceae bacterium | reverse complement strand
AGACCGCGGATGGTGCCGCCAAGCGGGCGATGGAGCACGGCATGCGCCAGATCGAGGTCTTCGTGAAGGGCCCGGGCGCCGGCCGCGAGCAGGCGATCCGCTCCCTCCAGACGGCCGGCCTGGAGGTGACCGCCATCACCGATGTGACTCCCATTCCCCACAACGGCTGCCGCCCCCCGAAGCGACGCCGGGTCTAGGAGCGCAGATGGCCCGTTACACCGATCCGGTCTGCCGCATCTGCCGTCGCGAGGGGCTGAAGCTCTTCCTGAAGGGGAGCCGCTGCTTCTCCAAGAAGTGCGCATTCGAGCGTCGCAGCACACCGCCCGGCATGAACACCCAGCGCCGCCGCAAGGTCAGCGAGTTCGGCATCCAGATGCGCGAGAAGCAGAAGGTGCGACGCAGCTACTCGGTCCTCGAGAAGCAGTTCCGGAACTACTTCGCGAAGGCAGCGCAGCGCAAGGGCATGACCGGCGAGAACCTGCTGCGCCTGCTCGAGATGCGGCTCGACAGCGTGGTCTACCGGATGGGATTCGCGCGGTCGCGCGCGGAGGCGCGCCAGCTCGTCAACCACCGCCATTTCACCGTGAATGGCCGCCCGACGAACATCCCCAGCTACGGCACCCGCGTGGGCGATCGGATCGAGGTCCGAGAGAGTCGACGCGGCCGCGAGATCTTCAAGGTATCGGTCGAGACGATGAAGTCCGCCCAGATCCCCGAATGGGTGAGCGTCGATCCGGCCAAGCTCTCCGGATCGGTGATGGCCGAGCCGGCCCGCGCGCAGATGCCGCAGGAATTCAATGAGCAGCTCGTCGTCGAGTATTACTCGCGCTAATGCAGGAGTCAGACCCGTTCATGATCGAACTTGAGGCCACGCCGACCACTCGGATCGAGGAGGTCGAATCGCGCGGCGACCTGTCCATCTTCGAGGTCAATCCCCTGGCCGACGGCTACGGGGTCACCCTCGGCAACGCGCTGCGGCGCGTCCTGCTGAACTCTCTCGAGGGCGCGGCCGTGACCTCCGTGCAGGTCGCCGGCGTCTTCCACGAGTTCAGCACCATCGACAACGTCAAGGAGGACGTCACCCAGATCGTCCTCAACATCAAGAAGCTCCGCCTGCGCTCGTTCGCGCGCCACCCCGTGACGCTCAAGCTCATGAAGCACGGGGCGGGAGCGGTGACCGCCGCCGACATCACTGAGTCGGCCGACGTCGAGATCGTCAACCCCGACCTCGTGCTGCTCACCCTCGACTCCGACGCGGGCTCGATCGAGATGGACCTGACCGTCGAGACCGGCGTCGGCTATCGTCCCGCGGAGCACGCCGAGGACCTGCCGATCGGGATCATCCCGGTGGATGCCATCTTCACCCCGGTGCGCCGCGTGAACTTCATCGTCAGCGACACGCGCGTCGGGCAGATGACCAACTTCGACCGCCTGACGCTCGAGATCGAGACCGATGGAACCAGCACGCCCAAGGCCGCGCTCTCCCAGGCGGCCGAGATCCTGGTGCGCGAGTTCGGCCGATTCGCCGAGATCGGACGTCGTCCGCTCCCCGGCGCCGACGATGTCCCGGCCCTGGTGAGCGCGAACCTGCTCGACGCCCCTATTGAGGAGCTCGACCTGCCGATGCGGGCCTACAACAGCCTGAAGCGCAACAACATCACCAAGATCGGCCAGCTGCTGGCCCTCGGCGACGACGAGCTGCTCCGGATGCGCAACTTCGGCAAGAAGAGCCTCGACGAGATGAAGGAGCGCCTGGCGCTGCGCGGCTTCATCGCCCCGGAGGCGGGCTCGGGCAGCGCCGACGAGTCGGACCTGCCGGCCGCCGCCGAGCTGGACGAGGCCGCCGCCGCCGAGCTCGACCGGGAGAGCTGAGCCGTGCCCCACCGCCTGGCCGGCCGCAGGCTCGGCCGACCCTCCGCTCACCGACTCCACATGCTCGACAACCTGGCGGTGTCGGTCCTGCGCTATGAGAAGGTGAAGACCACCGAGGCGAAGGCCAAGGAGGTGCGGGGCGTCGTCGACCGCATGATCACGCTGGCCAAGCGCGGCGACCTGTCGGCGCGTCGCATGCTCGTCGCGGCAATGCCCGACGAGCCGCTCATCGTCGACAAGCTGATGGGCGAACTGGCCACCAAATACGCCGAGCGCAGCTCGGGCTACACCCGCATCGTGAAGATCGGGCAGCGCCTGGGAGATGCGGCGGCGATCGTCCAGATCGAGTTGGTCTGACACCGGATCGGCGCGATCGGGCGACAATGGAAGACGGACCGATGCCTCCCGTTCAGCGACGTTGCGCACGGGCGGTGATCGAGTACGACGGGACCGACTTCGCCGGCTCCCAGCACCAACCGCAGTCGCGGACGGTGCAGGGGGAGCTGGAGGAGGCGCTTAACAGACTGACCGGCGAGCGGGTGCGAGTCCGTTTCGCCGGGCGAACCGACGCCGGCGTGCACGCCACCGGCCAGGTCGCGGCCTTCTGCCTTCCGCTCCGCCGTCGCGGAGAGGGGATCGGATGGCCGGAGCTGCGGAGACGGCTGAACGCCGTCCTGCCGCAGGACCTGGCGGTGCGGTCGCTCCGCGCCGCGCCTGCGGGATTCGACCCGCGGCGCGACGCCGAGGCGCGTGTCTACCGCTACCGGATCAGGATGGAGGGCGACAAGCGGCCGGGAGAGAGGCATCGGACGCTCGAGATCGGGGACCGGCTCGACGTGGCCGCCATGCGGGCGGCAGCGGCGGAGCTCATCGGGGAGCGCGACTTCGCGGCCCTCGGGAGCGACCCGCAGGACCGGACCGTCCGGCGCGTGTCGGGAGTGTCGGTCGTCCGCATCGGGACCTCCGTGGAGATCCGGGTGACAGCGAACGCATTCCTGCGGAGAATGGTGCGCAGTATGGTGGCCCTCCTGCTGGAGGTGGGTCGCGGGCGACTGACGCCGGCGTCGGTGGCCGAGCTGCTCGCGGCGCGCGGGCGAGCGCTGCACGGACGCGCAGCGCCGGCGGGAGGGCTGACCCTCGAGCGAGTCATCTATCCGAAGACGAGATCGGCACCGGAGAGCCCGGGGCCACGGCCGAGAAGGCGAGTGAGGAACCAGGCGACGTGAAGACCTACGCAGTCAAGGCGAGCGAGATCGAGCGCAGCTGGTGGGTGGTGGATGCCACCGACCAGACGCTGGGACGGCTGGCCACGCGTATCGCGACGCTCCTGGAGGGGAAGCACAAGCCGATCTACTCGCCGCACCTCGACAGCGGCGACCACGTGGTGGTCATCAATGCCCTGAAGGTGAAGGTCACCGGCAACAAGCTGACCCAGAAGTCGTACTACCGCCACTCCAACTATCCCGGCGGGCTGAAGGAGGAGAGCCTTCAGTCGCTGATGGCCCGCAAGCCGGAAGCCGTCATCGAGCGTGCCGTCAAGGGCATGCTGCCCCAGAACCGCCTTGGGCGGGCCATGTTCAAGAAGCTGCGCGTCTACCGCGGGGCCGATCACCCGCACCAGGCGCAGATGCCGACCGCCGCCGAGCTGTAACGAGGTAATCGATCAGGTGAGCACGAGCTACATCTACGGAACGGGTCGCCGCAAGGAGGCGGTCGCGCGCGTGCGACTGCTGCCGGGCGACGGCAGCATCGTGGTCAACGGCAAGGACGCCGCCGACTACTTCGGCGGGACGACCGGCGTGGCCACGCTGCGCCTGCCGTTCCGCGTGACCGAGACCGAGGGTCGCTACTCGGCCAGCGTGCTCGTGGCCGGCGGCGGCTTCTCCGGCCAGGCCGGTGCGATTCGGCACGGGATCGCCCGCGCGCTGGTGAGCGCGCACCCCGACGCTCGCGGCGCGCTGCGAGCAGCCGGGCTGCTGACCCGCGATCCGAGGGCCAAGGAGCGCAAGAAATACGGCCTCAAGCGAGCCCGCAAGGCGCCCCAGTACACCAAGCGCTAGGAGCGTGCCGCCGATCGGCCGCTGATCGGCCCGCGGGGATTCCGGGGGTCCTTTGGTATCATCGGCTCCCGTGCTAGACGCCATCGCTGACTTCTTCAGGGTCTATTTGCTTGGCAGTTGGACCTCGGTGCTCGATATCCTGCTGGTGGCGATCGTCATCTACTGGCTCTTCATCCTGATCCGCGGGACGCGGGCGGTCCGCATCGTCATCGGCCTGTCGATCCTCTACCTGGTCTACCTTGGTGCCCAGGCGGCCGAACTCCGCCTTCTCTCCACCCTGTTGCAGACCGGAGCGGTGGTGGGCCTGTTTGCCATCGTCGTCGTCTTCCAGCCCGAGCTGCGGCGCGCGCTCGAGCAGATCGGACGCTTCGGGTCGTTCAACCGCTTCTTCGTCAGCAGCGACGTGACCACCGCAGAGCGTGTTGCGCGTGAGATCAGCCGTGCGGCACGCCTGCTGGCCGGCTCACGGCACGGAGCGCTGATCGTGCTTGAGCGCGAGACCGGCCTCGCCGACCTCGCATCTGAGTCCGGTGTGATGCTGCATGCCGATCTGCGCGCAGAGCTGCTGGCGACGCTCTTCTATCACGGCACCGCGCTTCACGACGGGGCGGTGATCATCTCCGGGGAGCGCATCCTCGCGGCAGGCGTGCTGCTGCCGCTCTCGCAGAACGTGGTCGACTCGGAGCGCTACGGGACGCGACACCGCGCGGCCATTGGCATCAGCGAGCAGTCGGACGCGATCGTGGTGGTGGTCAGCGAGGAGACGGGGTCCATCTCGCTGGTGATGCGCGGCCGGATCGAACGCAACCTGACGGAGGAGCAGTTGCGGCGTCGCATCCTGAATCTGATCCGCCCGCAGGCGCCGCGGCGCCAGGCGGCGCTGATGCGGCGATCGCTGGAGGGAAGCTGGGGTATGGATCCGGACGTGGCCGAGCCGCCGATCGACCCCGACGCCAGGGTCGTGGACGTGGCGAGCGAGGATCTGAGCCTTGCGGCAAGCGCGTCGGCAGAGTACGCCGCCGAATCCGCCGCGTCGGCCGAATCCGCTGCCGAATCCGCCGAGTCCGCCGCTGGGTCGGCTGTTTCAGCCGCCGCGTCGGCCGAGTCCGTCGCGCCGGCAGCGACGGCGACGAAGCGACCGTAGATGGCCTGGCTGGTTCGGAACTGGGGCCTCAAGCTCGGCGCCGTCGCTCTGGCGACGATCCTCTACACCGGCCTCGTCTTCTCCGGCTCATTCACCGAGCAGACGTTCCCAGGCGTCCCGGTCACCGCGGTCAATCAGCCGGAGGGTACCTACCTGCTCACCCAGCAGCTGGGCACCGTCGACATCCGGTACCGGATCGCCACCGATGCGCCGGCACGCGTGACCGCCGAGTCGTTCGCCGTCACGATCGACCTGGCGAGCTACGACATGTCACAGGCACCCGAGCGGCAGTCATTGCAGATCCGTGTGCGGCCCTTGAGCGACGGGCTGGAGGTGCTGCCGTACTCGCCATGCTGCATCTCGGTCGCGATCGACCGCCTGGGCGAGTCGCTGGTGCGGGTGGCGGTCGACCGCGGCGACGTCCCGGCCGGGCTCGAGATCAGCAATCCCCAGCTGAGCGTCCGGCAGGTGACTGCCTCCGGACCTGAGAGCCTGCTGCAGCGCGTTGACCGCGCGCTGGCCACCGTCCGCATCGACGAATCCGGGATCGATTGCTGCGGCGAGGTCGAGCTGGTGCCGGTCGATATCGACGGCCGGCGGGTCGACTCCGTCGAGCTGAACCCGTCGACGGTCCGCATCGCGATCGACGTCAGCACCGTCGAGACGAGTCGGACTGTCCCGATCCGTCCCCTCCTGACCGGGGCCCCTGCTCCCGGCTTCGAGGTGGGTACGGTGACCGCTGAACCGTCGGTGGTGACGCTGCGCGGAGCGCCCGAGGTACTGGCCGCCATCGCCGAGGTCCTGACCGAGCCGATCAGCCTCTCCGGCACGGACGAAACGCTCCGTGCGCCCGGCAGCCTGGTCGTGCCGCCCGGCGCGCGCCTCGCCGATCCCGGCGACGCCGAGCCGACGATCGTGGTCGAGATCCGGGAGACGATCGCAACCCGCACCCTGCTGCTCGGCGTGGTCTGCTCCGGAGAGCCGGCCGGAAGTGCCTGCCTCCCGCTGACTGCCCAGATCGCGGCCATCGTGCGCGGGACTGCCTCTGCGCTCGACGCGCTGGAGCCGGCCGACCTCACCCCGATCCTGGACGTGACCGGGCTGGGTGCCGGCGACCACATCGTCCAGCCCACGCTGGCCCTTCCGACCGGCATCACGCTGATCAACCTCTCTCCCGCCTCCGTCACGGTGAGCATCGTTCCGTCGGCGACGCCCGCGCCCTGATGGGTCGCCTCTTCGGCACGGACGGGATCCGCGGCGTGGCGAACGTGGACCTGACGCCGACCATGGCCTTTGACCTCGGACGGGCAGTCGGACACCTGCTGGAGGCATCCGGCCGTCGAGTGGCGATCGGGCAGGACACGCGGCGCTCCGGTGACATGCTCGTCGCTGCCACGGCCGCCGGCCTGGCGTCGGTCGGCGCCGACGCGGTCGAGCTGGGCGTCGTCACCACGCCATGCCTGGCGCATGTCGCGGCGAACGGTGGATATGCCGCCGGGATCATGGTCTCCGCGTCGCACAACCCAGCCGACGACAACGGGCTGAAGGTCCTCTCCGGGGGGCGCAAGATCGATGACGAGGTCGAGGCCGAGCTCGAGCGGCTGATCTTCCAGGCCGAGTCGCTTCCCGGCCGGACCAACGCCGAGATCGGCAGGATCATCCGCGATCCGGCACCGATCACGGCCTACCGCGAGGCATTGATCGCCGAGGCGGGGGAGGCGCTGCGCGGCATGCGCATCGGGATCGACTGCGCCAATGGCTCAGCCTCCGACATGGCGCCGGAGCTGCTGCGGGAGCTCGGCGCCACCGTGACGGTCCTCTCCGCCGCGCCGGACGGGACCAACATCAACCTGGACTGTGGCTCGACCCACCCCGAGGCCCTGGCGGCGGCCGTCGTCGAGGGCGGGCTCGAGTTGGGGATGGCCTTCGACGGCGACGCGGATCGCCTGATCGCCGTCGACGAGCGCGGGCAGATCGTGGATGGCGACGCGGTGATGGGCATCTGCGCGCTGGCGCGCCTCGCCGCGGGCACCCTGCGCCACGGGATCCTGGTCACCACCGTGATGAGCAACGGCGGCCTGGAGCGGGCGATCGTCGACGCCGGCGGCAGCATGCTGCGGACGCCGGTGGGTGACCGCCACGTATTCGAGGCGATGGAGCGTGCCGACGCCTCGCTCGGCGGCGAGCAGTCGGGACACGTCATCTTTCGCGACATCTCGACCACCGGGGATGGGATCCTGACCGGCATCGAGCTGATCCGCACGCTGCGATCGGCGGGCGCGACCCTGGGGGACCTGGCCGCCCGCATCCCGAGGCTGCCGCAGGTGGTGATAAACTCACGCGTCCGCCATCGGGACCAGTGGGAGGTCGATCCGGAGTTCACGGTCGCGGTGGCGCAGGCCGACGCTCGCCTCGGTTCACGCGGACGGATCCTGGTGCGGCCCTCCGGGACGGAGCCAAAGATCCGGATCATGGTGGAGGGCGAGGACGCTGACGAGATCAACCAGATCGCACGCGAGCTGTCCGACCTCGCCCGAACGCGGCTGAACTAGGAACCTGGAGAATACATGTGCGGCATCGTCGGGTATGTGGGTCCCCGTGATGCGGCGCCGATCCTGCTCGAGGGGTTGCGCCGGTTGGAGTACCGCGGGTACGACTCGGCGGGGCTGGCCGTGCTCACCGACGAAGGCGAGATCTTCATCGAGAAGAAGGCGGGGAAGCTCTCCAACCTGACCGACCACCTGAACGGCAGCGCCCCGGCCGGCCATCCCGGCATCGCGCACACTCGCTGGGCCACCCACGGTCGCCCGAACGACGCCAATGCTCATCCGCACCGCGACTGCAGCGGTCGCCTGGCGCTGATCCACAACGGGATCATCGAGAACTACCTCGAGATCAAGGAGCGGCTGCTCGGCGCCGGCCACACCTTCACCTCCGAGACCGATACCGAGGTGCTGGCGCACCTGATCGAGGAGCGCTACAGCGGCGACCTGGTCGAGGCGGTGCGAAGCGCCCTGAACGACATCCGCGGCGCCTACGCCATCGGTGTCATGCATCTCGACCACCCGGACCGGATCGTCGGAGCGCGCATGAACGTGCCGCTCATCGTGGGGCTGGGGAACGGCGAGGGATTCCTGGCCAGCGACGTCCCCGCCATCCTGGAGCACACCAAGAACGTGGTCATCCTGCAGGAGGGCGACATCGCCGACGTCACTCCATCGGGGGTGACCATCATCGGGCTCGACGGATCCTCGGTCGAACGACCGGTGACCCGTATCCGGTGGAGCATCGAGGCCGCCGAGAAGGGTGGATTCCCGCACTTCACCCTGAAGGAGATCTACGAGCAGCCACACGCCATCCAGGAGGCGCTGCGGGGTCGCGTCGACACGGACGGCAACGTCAGCCTCATCGAGCTCGACGCCATCGAGGAGAAGCTCAAGCGCATCGAGCGCGTGTACGTCGTCGGCTGCGGCACCGCGCGCTATGCCGGTGAGGTTGGGGCGCACCTGATCCAGAGCTGGTCCGGGCTGCCGGCCAGCGGTCAGATCGGCTCCGAGATGCGCTACTCGCCGCCACCGATCGACGAGCGGACCCTCGTCATCAGCGTCAGCCAGTCCGGCGAGACGGCCGACACGCTCGCCCCACAGAAGCTGGCCGCCGAGCGCGGCGCCGTGATCGTGGTGGTCACCAACGTGGTCGGCAGCGCCATCACCCGCGAGGCAGACGCGGTCTGCTACCTGCAGGCTGGGCCGGAGGTTGCCGTGGCGTCGACCAAGGCGTTCGTGACGCAGGTGGTCGTGCTGCAGATGATCGCGCTCCACCTTGCCAGGCTGCGCGGCACGCTGACCGACCGCCGCCGCCGCTCCTTTGGTCTGGCCCTGCGCGAGCTGCCTGCCCAGGCGGCCGAGGCGCTGAAGCTGGCGCCCCAGATCAAGAAGATCGCCCGGCGCTGGGATCGCGTCCGGAACGTGATGTTCATCGGCCGGGCCCTCGGCTACCCGATCGCCATGGAGGCGGCCCTCAAGCTGAAGGAGCTCTCCTACGTCCACGCCGAGGGGTATGCCGCCGGCGAGCTGAAGCACGGCCCGATCGCCCTGCTCGACCCGCAGACACCCCTGGTGGCGATCGCCACGCGCGGCGCCACGTACGAGAAGGTCGTCAGCAACGTCGCCGAGGTGCGGGCCCGCGAAGCCCCGGTGCTCGCCGTCGCGACCGTTGGCGACGAGGAGATCGACCGCTACGCGCAGGATGTCCTGTATGTGCCCGAGACGCTGGAGGAGATGGCGCCCGTGATCGCGATCCTGCCGCTGCAGCTGCTCGCCTACGAGGTGGCGGTGGCGCGCGGGACCGATGTTGACCAGCCCCGCAACCTGGCGAAGTCGGTCACGGTCGAATAGCGACCACGGAACGGCCGCGATGAGCCGCCACGAGATCGGCGTCGACCTGATCGACATCGACCGCATCGTCTCGACGCTGGGACGGTTCCCGCAGCGCTTTCGGCAACGAGTCCTGACCGATGGCGAGGCCCGCTACTGCGGAACGCGGGTCGAGCGCATTGCCGGGCGTTGGGCCGCCAAGGAGGCGATCAGCAAGGTGCTCGGGCTCGGCGTGCGCGGGGTCGGCTGGCGCGAGATCGAGATCCTCCCGAACTGGGCCGGCGCCCCGCAGGTGCGGCTCCATGCTCGCGCCGCCGCTCGCGCCGCCGCCCTGGGCCTCGAGGATGTGACGGTGAGCATCTCCCACGAGCGCCACGTGGCGGTGGCGGTGGCGGTCGCGCACCGGGCGCCAGCCGACTGATCGGATGACCGTCTCCGGGCTCACCCAGGGCTGGGTCGCCAAGCGGCTGCCGGCGCGCCCGCCGCGCGCTCACAAGGGAACCTTCGGCAGGCTGCTGATCGTGGCGGGGTCGCTGGAGTATGCCGGAGCAGCCCTGCTCACCGGCCTCGGCGCCATCCGCGCGGGGGTTGGCCTCGCGTGCCTCGCCACGCCGGAGACGGTCGGCATCCGGCTGCTCGGGATCGTGCCCGAGCTGACCGCCATGCTGCTCGTGGAGGAGGCTCCCGGACTCACCGCACCGGCGGGCTGGCGGAGGCTGGCAACGGAGGCTCCCGGGTATGCGGCGCTGGTCATCGGCCCGGGGCTCGGGCGACAGCCTGCCACGCTGCGTCGAGCACGCAACTTCATCACCGAGCTGAAACGCCCCGCGGTCGTCGACGCGGATGGGCTGATCGCGTTGGCGGAGGTGCAGCGCTGGTGGCCGTCGATCAAGGGGACGCTCGTGCTCACCCCCCATCCCGGCGAATTTGCCCGTCTCATGCGCCTGCCGGATGGGGACGTGCTCTCCGACGACGACGCCGAGCGCGGCGAGGCGGCACGCCAGGCGGCCGAACGCTGGGGGCAGGTCGTCGTGCTGAAGGGAGCGCACACCGTGATCGCAGCGCCGAACGGCGACCTGCTGCGCTCCGACATCGCCACCCCTGCGCTCGCCACGGCTGGAAGCGGCGACGTGCTGGCCGGCGCGATCGGCGCCTTCCTGGCCGCCGGCCTGAGCCCCTACGATGCGGCCGGCTGTGGGGTGGCGGTGCATGGAGCCGCCGGGCTGCTGGCCGAGGACCGCATCGGGCGTGCCGGAGTCGTGGCCCGCGATATCGCCAACCTGCTTCCCACGGCGATCGAGCAGCTCCGCGATGGGCGCCGCACGTGATGCTGCCCGCGACGCGCAGCCCGCATCGGGCCTGGATCGAGATCGACCACGAGGCCCTGGTCGCCAACCTGGCAGCCATTCGCCGCCTCGCCGGTGAGGAGCGGACGGTGATCGCCGTCGTCAAGGCGAATGCCTACGGCCACGGGGCGATCGAGGTGGCGCGCACCCTGCTGCGGCACGGCGTCGAGCGGCTGGCAGTGGCGACGCTCGGCGAGGGGCTTGCCCTGCGCACAGCCGGAATCGAGGTCCCGATCACGGTCCTGTGGGGGCTCGGCGCGCCCGAGGTGGGCCCGGCGCTGGCCGCCGACCTGGAGCCGATCGTGTACGACGCGGCCGGGATCGAGCTCGTCGAGGGCGCCGCGGCGCAGGCCGGGAGGCGAGCATCGGTCCAGCTGAAGATCGACAGCGGGCTGGGTCGGCAGGGGAGCCTGCCCGCCGCCGCGGTCGACCTGGCGCTGCGCGTGGTGCGCAGCCGCCATCTGCGGCTGACCGGGACGTTCAGCCACCTTGCCGTTCCCGGCGAGGATGAAGCGCACACCGATGTCCAGCTCCTGCGCGTGGCACAGGCGCTCGACGCGATGCGCTCGTCCGGCATCGATCCCGGGCTCGTGCACGTCGCGGCCACGGGTGGCCTGCTCGCCGGCGTCGGCGCCTTCGCCGATGCGGTTCGTCCAGGCCTGGCCCTGTACGGGATGGTGCCGGGCTGGGCTGCCGACCGCGGGGATGCGTTCCGGCCGATCCTGTCGCTCAAGGCGCTGCCCCTGCGCATCTTCGACCTGGCGGTGGGGGAGGGGATCGGATACGGGCTGCGCTATCGGGCCGAGCGGGCGACGCGGATCGCGACGCTTGGGATCGGCTACGGGGACGGCTGGCCGCGCGCCCACGCAAACAATGGCTCGGTGCTCGTGTGCGGCGTGCGGCGCCCGGTGGTGGGAGCCGTGAGCATGGACGGCATCACGGTCGATCTCGGCGATCTCCATGATGTAACCTACGCCGACGAGTTCGTCCTGATCGGCGAGCAGATGAGCGCCCGCATCGATGCCGATGAGGTCGCCGCCGAGCGACGCACCATCAACTACGAAGTGACGACCGCCCTTCGCGATCGCCTCCCCCGCGTGCACCTGCCGGAGGCGGCCGCGACTCGGGGGTGAGGTCGTCGAGCGAGCGACCATGCGTGTCCCGACCGAAGCAGGCATTCCAGAGGGAGGGTCGACCATGGCGTCCGCAGCCCCCGGTGCGGTGCCTGCAGAGGACCATGCCGAGCTCCTTTCGCGGGAGCTCGATCGACGCGGCCTCGCCGCACCGGCGGCCATCCTCCTTGACGCGCATCGACCGCTCCTCCCGCTGCTTCGCCAGGCCGCCATCTTCCTCGGACCGCTGGCAGCGCCGGTCATCGGCCAACGCCGCTTCGGCGAGCTGCGACGGGCGCTCGACGACCCGGACGCCTACGAGCGACTGACCGCCCGGCTGGCGCCCCGGCCCGCTGGCGACGGGGTGGGCGAGCCCGGCAGGCAACCGTAAGATGCCGAACCTGGGTGAGCTCGCCGCACAGGCGGTGGGCATCCTGGCCGACGCCGTCGGCTCCTCCTCCCTGCGATTGGGCGCCGCGCCCACCGTCGTGATCCTGTTGGTGCCGCTGGTCCTCCTCTCGCTCGTCGCGCGGCCGGGCGCCCGCTGGATGCCGCAGGACCTTGGCCGGCTCGGCGACGTCCGACGCGCCATGGCTCTCGCCGCGGAGTCAGGGGCAGACGCGGTCGTCTCGCTGGGGAGCGCGGGAGTCTCCAGGGCAGCATCAGCGTTCGAGCGCTTTCAGACCCTCGCCGCCCTGCCGCTCCTGGGGCACCTCGCCCGCGCCGCCGCGCGCGCGGGCGTCCCGCTGCGGGTCACCGCCAACGACCCGGTAACGGTGCTGCTCGCCGATGCCGCCCTGGCCGAGGCGCACCGGCGGACGTCCACGCCCGAGCGAGCCGCGACCTCGACGGTCGAGTACCTGGGCGAGGGCCGCACCCTGGCCGCAGGCGTGGCGCTCAGCGAGGCCCAGCCGCACGGCGTGGGCATGCTCGCCGGCGGGGTGAGCGAGGAGGGAATGCTGCTGATGGATGGGCTGTTGGGGGCCGCCGCCTGGAGCCTGGCGGGGACCGCCAGCACGCCGCAGCTCGCGAGCCCCCTGCTTCTCGCCGATGGGACCCTGCTCGGACCGGAGCTGATCCAGGCCGCTGGCGAGATTGCGGGCGCGGGCCATGCTCGGACGGCGGTGAGAGCGGCGAACCGCATGCTCTGGACCGTCATCGTCGTCCTGCTCTTCGGGTTCCTGGTCGGGTTCGCCGGCGGACCGCAGCTCGCTGAATTCCTGGTGGGGCGCTGAGCTGATGCGCCGCTCGATCGTCACCGGCATGGCCTTTATCAGCGGCCTGCTGGTGCTCCTGGACCTGCTCGTCGTGAACCCATCGCTCGGCGAGGCTGCCGGCGCAGTGAATGAGCTGCTGATCCTGCTGGCCGCCGCGGCGGCCGTGGGCGGCGGCGCCACGCTGGCGGTGCACCACCTCCGGGACCTGGCCAGCGGTGGGGGCGAGCGCCTCGGCTCCATCGTCCTGCTGGCGGGCATGGCAGCGGTGCTGGTGGCAGGCCTGCGGCCCGGCTCGCTGGGGAGCGCAGACCCGGTCGTGCTATGGCTCGTTGCCGCCTTGCTGGTGCCGATCTCCGCCTCGCTCTTCGCGCTCCTCTTCGTCTTTCTGCTCGGCGCCTTCCGGCGCGGGTTTGCGATTCATGGACGAGAGACCACGGTCATGGCCGGCGCTGCCGCGACCGTGATGATCCTGCTGCTGCCAATCGGCGGCCAGCTCGGCGACGGGCTGGCAGCCGGCGCCGAGTGGATGCGTGCGGTGCCGCTCGCCGGCGTCTTCCGTGGCCTGCTGATCGGCGTGGCCATCCTCGTTGCGCTGAGCGCGGCACGATTCCTGATGGCACTCGACCGCGATGACGACTGAAGCGCCTTCATCGTCGAGGCGAGCAGAGGCGCTCGCCGGCCTGCGCCGATCCGGGCCGGCGCTCGGTCTGGTGCTGCTGTTGGCCATCGCGGTGCTCGTACCGGCCCCGTCCGACGACCAGGTCCTTCGCATGGCGACCTCCGACCGGTCCCGCGCCGATGGCCTGCGCGCCGTCGTCGCCAACCTCCCGATCGAGGGGCTGGTGCTCGTCGCGTTCGACGCCGATCTGGGGACGTACGCGGAGATCAGGGGAACGACGCGCGCGGCACTGGCCGACCTCGCGGCGCACGGGTTGCGCCTGGCGTTCGTCAGCTTCACCCCTGAGGGCCGCGCGATCGCCGCGGCAGAGCTGGAACGCCTCGGCCGAGTCGCAACCGGGACCAAACCGACCGACTTTGGCTTCATGGCGGGTGCGGAGGCCGCGCTGGTGCGTGCCATCTCTGGGGTGGTGCCGACCGCCGCGAGCGGCGACGTCGCCGACGCGGTGCGGAGTGCGGGAGGTGGGCTCGCCGCCTTCGACATGGTGCTCATCGTCTCGGGCAGCGACCTCTCGGCTCGGAGCTGGGTCGAACAGGTGGGCGCGCGCCTGCCGGCGCTGCCGATGGTGGCGATCGCGCCCACCTTCCTTGATCCCGAGCTCGCACCCTACCTCCGCTCAGGCCAGCTCACCGCGCTGGTGGCAACCCTGCGTGAAGGGGTCGCCTATGCGCAGGCGATCCCGTCCCGGCCAGGCGACGATCGCGGGCCAATTGCAACGCCGCTCCCGATGCTGCTCGGCATGCTCGTGGCGTTGGCGGTCCTCGCAGAGGCCGGCGCCAGGCGCCTGGTGCGCTGGGGACGGGGCGCATGAACGGCTTCGCATCAACCGACCTGGCCGGGACGCTGGCGACATGGGTCGCGGCCCTGGCCACCATCGGCGTCTGGTCGTACCTGGTGGGGGCGCGTCGCATCTTCGCGCTGCTGCAGTATCTCCTCGCCGGCCTGGCGACCGGTTACGTGGTGCTGCTGGCCATTCAGCATGTCCTGCTGCCCCGCCTGGTCACGCCGCTTGCATCCGCCCCGGGCGATCACCTGCTGCTCATTCCCGCTGCCGCTCTGGTCGGGCTGCTGCTCGGCGCGGCCTGGCTTCCCCGCCGCGCGACCACGCCGGCGACCGCCGTCCTGGTCGGAGGGTTGGCCGCCTTCGCGCTTGGCGGTGCGGTGGTGGGGACGATCCTTCCCCAGATGGCGGCAGCGCTGCCGGCCGCCACGGCCAGCTCGCCGGACCGCCTCGGTGAGGTCGCGGCGATGGGGATCACGGTGCTCGTACTCGTCGGCTTCCTTCACGGCGCGCCGCGGGGCACGCTGACGACGCGCGCGGCGACGACGGGCCGCTGGCTGCTCCTGGCCGGCATCGGTGGCTGGCTCGGCTTCCTGGTCGTCAGCCGGCTGTCGCTGCTGGTGGATCGCCTCGGCTTCCTGCTCGGCGACTGGCTGACGGTGCTTCGATGACGGCCGACCGTCCTGAGCCGACGGTCAGCCCGGCCACGACCGAGCTGTCGCTGCTGGTGGACGTCGGGTCGGCGTGGACCAAGGCAGCGGTGGTCGGACGGACCCGCGGCCGATGGCGCATCGCGGCCCACGCCGCTCAGCCGTCCGGCTGGGACGAGGCCGAGCTGATCGGCACCCTGGCAGCGCGGCTGAGCGGCGCCGCGGACCCACGGGTCGCCGGCCGACTCGCGAAGCTCCTGGCGGACGCGCCGCGGATCTCGGTCCATACGCCCACCCGTCCCGGTCGGATCGCGTTGGCGGCCGTCTCGTCCGAGCTCTCGGGACGCGCTGCCAGTCGCGCGGCGGAGGCGGCCGGCTGGGTCGTGGTCGAGACCGTCACGGTCGACGATGGGCGCTCCGTGGAGGAGCGGCTATCCACCCTCCAGACGGCAGAGGTGGACGCATGGCTGCTGGCCGGTGGCTTCGATGCCGAAGGAGGGGAGGGAGCGCTGGAGATGGCCGGCCTGGTGGCCGCGGCACGTGGCGGCGGCCGGTCCCCGGTGGTGTGGGCCGGATCGGCTGCGCTGCACGAACGTGTGGCCGCCTTCTTCGAGCCGGGCGTGGTTCGCCCCGTTGCGAATCCGCGGCCGTCCGCCGGACGCGAGAACCCGCTGCCCTTGCGGCGCTACCTCGACGCGCTGATCGAGCGGCTGGTCGAGCGAGGCGCTGCTCGGCAGCTGGCACCCATCGGCTTCGGGCGCGCGGTGGCCGAGCTGGCACGGGCGTCCCGGCTGCGGGTGGTCGGTGTCGATCTCGGTGCTCGGTACGCGACCTGGGCCAGCGCCGACGAGAATGGGATCGCCGACAGCCGGGTGGTGGCCTCGGGCGGCCTCGCCTCGCCGTCGCTCACCGTTCCGGGTGGACCGGCGCGCATCGCGCACAGCCTGGCGCTGGCAATCGACGAGCTCGCCGTCGCCGACGCGCTCCAGAACCAGCGGGCGCGCCCCAGCTCGCTGCCCCAGACCGACGAGGAGCTGGCGATCGTCCACGGTGCCGGCCGCGAGCTCCTGGCCGAGCTGGCGGCCAACGGCCCACCCGCGGCCAGCATCGACCTGCTGATCGGTTCCGGTCGCACCATCGCCGCCGCGCCCCTGCCGGCCCAGGCGATGCAGATGCTCCTCGACGGCGTCCGCCCGATCGGCATCTTCCAGGTCGCGATCGATCCCGCCGGGGCCCTCGGGCCGCTCGGCGCCCTCCGCGATGACGAGATCGTGGAAGGGCTCGGCATGCTGCGCGACGACGTGCTCACTCCGCTCGGCGCGGCCGTCGTCTGCCAAGGAGGCCGGGCCGGTCATGCCTCGATGCGCGTCACCGTGCATCGCGTCGGGTGGCCGGCGCTCGGCCCGATCGAGGTCAGACCCGGACAGGTGGAGCTTGTGCCACTGGCGCGCAGCCAGGTCGCCGAGCTGGAGATCGAGCTGGACCCGTCGGTGACGCTCGGAGCCGCACGTCGCGCGCGGAAGCTGCGGGCGATGGTCTCCGGCGGCGCGGTCGGCCTGGTGCTCGACGCACGCGACGTGCCGCTCCAGCTCCCGCGACGCACCGACGACCGGCGCACGGTGCTGACCTCCTGGCGCGACGCGTTCCTGCGCGAGGCATCTGACCCGGCCGAGGGCGCGGCGTGAGCGGCATGAACAGGGCATCGCTGCATCGCATTCACCTGCCGCGCGGAACGTCGGTCGTCGTCCGCGTCGGCGCCGAGATCAGGCCGGACGAGGTGATCGGCCTTCGGCGCGGGGCGATGGCACCGGTCCACGTGCCACTGACGCGCCCGCTGCACCGGCAGCCGAGCGAGGTCGACGAGCTGCTCACCGTCCGGCCCGGAGAGCGCGTGGAAGCCAACCAGCCGCTCGCGCTGCACGACGGCGGGGGCGCCGTCACCGCGCCGATGGCCGGCCTGGTCCTCTCGGTCTCCCGGCGTGACGGGACCCTCCTGCTGGCGCCGCTCGGACCGGAGGAGTCGGTGATCAGCCATGTTCGCGGTCGCGTCCGCGCCATCGAGGAGGGGGCCCTCGTCATCGAGGTGCCGGCGGCGCGGCTGCGGGGCGTGGGCGGCAGCGGAGCGGCCGTCCACGGCGAGCTCGTGGTTGGCGTGCCGAATCCCGGGGACGAGCTGCGCGCCGCGGCGATCGACTCCGCGGCGACCGGCAAGATCCTGGTGGGAGGGTCGCGCGCCTCCGCCGAGACCCTCACCCGCGCGCGAGCGATGGGCGTCGCCGGCATCGTGCTGGGTGGGGTGCTCGACAAGGAGCTGCGCGACTTCGAGGCGATTCAGCGGCGGCGCAGCGAGGCGGGCGGCATGACCGGGTCGTTCGGCATCCTGCTGGTCGAGGGGTTCGGCAAGGTGGGGATCGACCCGCAGCTCTTCTCCTGGTTCCGCTCGCACGCCGGTCGTGTGGCGAGCCTCTTCGGCGCCGATCGGCTGCTGTATGTGTACGACGCTGCGCCGATGCCCGAGCGGCGGGCCCTGGCGCGCGTCGGCGACCGCGTGATCGCCCACCGGCGGCCATTCCAGGGGCGGGGCGGCGTGCTCGTGGCGCTCCTCGACGACCTGCACGCGGCACAGTCCGGGATCCCCGCGCGGATGGCGCTCGTCCGATTCGAGGACGGTCGGCTGGCGCCGGTCCCGCTCGCCAACCTCGAGGCCACGGCGCCGTCCGTCGGTCGCTGATCGGCCGCTCCCGTATCCTTTGCGGGCCATGAACCGATCCGGTGCGGCGGCTGCCCCCGCCGCCGGCACCCTCGCCAGCCACGCTCCGGAGCAGACCAGGGCGATCGGCCGCGCGCTCGGCGCCGCCGCGACAGCGGGCACCCTCCTCGCGCTCATCGGACCGCTTGGGGCCGGCAAGACCGAGCTGGCCAAGGGCGTTGCCGAGGGCCTGGGCGTGGAGAGCGTGGTGAACAGCCCCACCTTCGTCCTCATGAACGAGCACGTCGGCCGCCTGCGCCTCTACCACGTGGATGCCTACCGCCTGGCGGATGCCGAGGAGGCGATCGCGGCCGGCCTCCTCGACGACCGCGGAGCGGGCGGCGTGACCGTCGTCGAATGGGCCGATCGACTGGCCTCGGAGCTGCCGGACGAGCGGCTCGAGCTGACGATCACGCCCGATCCAACCGACGGCGACCGACGCCGCATCGACTGGCGCTCGAGCGGCGTGGAGCACGGGCGCCTGGCGGCGCAGGCCCTGCTGACTCGATGATCATCGCCCTCGAGAGCGCGTCGAGCGACCCGTCGATCGCGCTGGCTGGGCTCGACGGCGCCACCATCGCGGTCGAGGGCTGGTCGACCGACGGGCGCCAGGGGAGCGATCTGCTGCCCCGCCTGCTCGGTCTGCTCGTGCGTGAAGGCCGGGAGCTGGGCGAGGCGACGGCGGTGGCCATCGGCATCGGTCCCGGTTCGTTCACGGGCCTGCGGGTGGCGATGAGCCTGGCCAAGGGGCTCGCCATGGGGCTTGCGATCCCGGTCAGCGGTGCTCCCAGCCTGGCTGCCTGGCTCACGGCGGAGCCGACGGCGATGGCGGCGGTCGCCAGGGCCGGCTCCCGAGACGTGTTCCTGCTCGAGCGGTCCGATCCCGGGCCACGGATCGTCCCGGCCGCGGAGCTGGGCGGAATCCTGCTCGGCCGTCCCGTCGTGGCGCCCGGGGAGCTGGCCGCCGCCTTCGATCTCGGCGACGTGATTCGCCCGCATCGAGCGGCTGCGGCGATCGCCGCGGTTGCTGCGGCGCGGCTCGCGGCCGATCCTGCCGGAGACGACCTCGAGCGGCTCGAGCCGGCCTACCTTCGCGCGCCGCGGGGCATCGCCCAGGTGGGGGCTGCCCCATGGCCGTGAGCGTTCCGCTGCTGATCGACGCCATGCACCTCGCCGACGTGCCGGCCGTGCTCGACATCGAGCGACTCAGCTTCAGCTCACCGTGGCCCGCGTATGCGTTCGAGCAGGAGCTGACCGCGAATCGGCTGGCGCACTACGTGGTGGCCCGCAGCCCCGAGCGCGTGGTCGGCTTCGCCGGCGTGTGGCTCATGGCCGATGAGGCCCACATCACCACCTTCGGCGTCCACCCCGACCATCGGCGTCGCGGTGTCGGCCGTCGCCTGCTGCTGCGCCTCTCGGAGATGGCGATCGGGCTGCGGGCGATGTGCATGACGCTCGAGGTGCGGCCGAGCAACCTGGCGGCGCAGGCGCTGTATCGGTCCTTCGGATTCGAGGTCAGCGGGCGACGGATCGCCTACTACAGCGACGACGGCGAGGATGCCCTCGTGATGACCACGCCGCGGCTCTCCGATGCCGGGTTGCAGGCGATCATCGCCGCCGAGCGGGAGCGCGCTGCCCGGGAGGACGCCGGTTGAGCGCGCCGCTGGTGCTGGCCATCGAGACCAGCTGCGACGAGACCGGTGTCGCGGTGGTGCGTGGCGGACGGCGGATCGAGGCCAACCAGGTCGCGACCCAGATTGCGCTCCATGCCGAGACAGGTGGCATCGTCCCGGAGGTGGCAGCGCGCCAACAGCTGCGCTGGATCGTGCCGACCATCCGCTCGGCGATGGCGGAGGCGGGCGTCGAGTGGAGCGGCCTGGACGCGGTGGCGGTCACCCATGGTCCGGGCTTGATCGGTTCGTTGCTGGTGGGCGTCAACGTGGCCAGGGCGCTGGCCGCGGCGCATGACCTGCCACTCATCGGGGTCAACCACATCGAGGGCCATATCTACGCCAACTGGTTGACCGATGCCGCTGAGGCCGATCCACTGCCCGCCGAACCACCCTTCCCGCTCGTCTGCCTCGTCGTGAGCGGCGGCCACACGCAGCTGGTGCTGATGAGCGATCACGGACGCTACCGCCTCCTCGGCCAGACCGTGGACGATGCCGCCGGCGAGGCGTTCGACAAGGTCGGCCGGCTCCTCGGCCTGTCGTATCCCGGCGGTCCGGCGATCAGCGCGGCCGCGGAGGGGGTCGCCCCGGCCACCCGCTTTCCGCGGGCACGCACCGCCGGCCGCTATGACTTCAGCTTCTCGGGGCTCAAGACGGCGGTATTGCGCGAGGTGGCCGGCTACCGGGAGCGTGGCGAGCCGATCCCGGTAGACGGGCTGGCGGCCGCGTTCGAGGAAGCGGTGGTGGACGCGCTGGTGACGAAGACGGTGGCGGCGGCCGAGGAGCACGTGGCCGCCGCCGTCGCACTCGGCGGGGGTGTCGCCGCCAATCGCGCGCTGCGGACGGTGCTGCGCGAACGGCTGGCAGCGGTCGGGGTCCCGCTGCTCATGCCGCCGCCTGCCTGGTGCACCGACAACGGGGCGATGATCGGGGCGGCGGCGGGCTTCCGGCTGGCCGCCGGTCAGCGGGCGGAGGCCGATCTGCAGGCGATCCCGAACCTGGCCCTGCCATGGCTCGCCGCGTGACCGGACCACTCGCCGCCGAGCACCTGCTGCCGCCCACCCCGGGCCAGCTGCGGCGCCTGCTCGCCGCCGAGCGCCTGCGCCCGCGCAAGGCACTCAGCCAGAACTTCCTGACCGATCCCGCGGCGCTCGATGCCATCGTGGCGACGGCGGAGCTGACACCAGGCGACCGCGTGGTGGAGGTGGGACCCGGGCTCGGCGTGCTCACTCGCCGCCTGCTGGCAGCCGGCGCCAGCGTCCTCGCCGTCGAGCTCGACCCCCGCCTGGCCGCGTATCTCCGGCGCGAGCTCGGCGAGGTGCCCGGATTCGAGCTGATCGAGGCCGATGCGCTGACGCTCCATCCCCGCGACTGCTTTCCGGGCAGCGCCTTCAAGCTGGTGGCCAACATCCCGTACCACATCACCAGTCCGCTGCTGCACGCATTCCTCGAGGGACCCCGCCCGCCCGATCTCACCGTTCTGCTGGTCCAGGCCGAGGTGGCGGAGCGGGTGGCGGCGCCGGTCGGTCGGATGAGCTATCTGTCCGTCTTCGTGCAGAACGTCACGGAGGCCAAGGTCGTCGAGCGCGTGCCCGCTTCGGCCTTCGAGCCGGCCCCCGAGGTCGACTCTGCCATCCTGCGCCTGCGGCGCCGGGCAGCGCCCACCATCCCCGCCGGCGATGCGCGGGAGCCGTTCTACCGGATCGTGCAGGCCGGCTTTCGACAGCGTCGCAAGCAGCTGCACAATGCCCTCGGCCGCGAGCTGCCGGTCCCGCACGACGAGCTCGAGGCGTCCATGGCGGCCTGCGGCATCGACCGCGAGCGGCGAGCACAGACGCTCGCCCTGGCCGAATGGGCGTGCCTGGTCGGCCGTCTCGCGCCGCTCCTCGGCGATGGCCCGGGTGCGTGAGGGCGTGACGCCGCTCAGCCTCGATGCGCCGGCCAAGCTCAACCTGTCCCTCCGCGTGGTTGGCCGACGCGAGGACGGCTACCACCTCCTCGAGACGGAGATGGTCCTGCTCGAGCTGGCTGACCGACTCCTTCTCTTGCCGGGGGCGTCCGGGCTGCGGGTGGAGGCCCCGCCCCACGAGGAGATCCCGGTCGGCCCGGGCAACCTCGCCTGGCGAGGCCTGCTGGCCGGCCTCGGCCACGAGCCCGAGCTCGCCTGTCTGGCACTCGAGAAGCGCATTCCTGCGGCAGCCGGGCTCGGCGGCGGCTCATCCGACGCCGCTGCGGCGTGGCGAATCGGCCGCCGCCTGGCGGGTCAGGAGGAGACCGCGTCCGCCGCCGACCTTGAGAGCCTGACCGCAATCGGCGCCGACGTGCCCTTCTTCGCGGCCCGATGCGTCGCGGCCCGGGTTGCCGGCATCGGCGAGCGCGTCACCCCGATCGCGTCGCCTGACGGTGCACCGTACGCCGTGCTGGCGCATCCCGACTTCCGGCTGACGACGGCCGACGTGTTCGCCGAGCTGCGCCCCGCCGACCTCGGCGCCCCGCCCTCGGAGCCCGGCCGCAACGACCTCCTGGCGGCTGCGCTGCGCCTTCGCCCCGAGCTCGGCGAGGTGCTGCGCAAGGTTGCCGATGCGGGCGGCGAGGCGCGCCTGACCGGGTCAGGATCCACGGTCTTTGCGCTGAGCGACGACCCGGAGCGCGCGGCCGGCATGGCGGCGCAGCTGCGACGCGCCGGATTGCGCACGACCGAGACCCGCATCCGATCGGCCCCCGCGGTGATCCACGAGCTCGACGACGCGCCGGACGATGGTGGCGCCCCGCCGTCGGGCATGGGATGATCCGATCCTTCATGGAGGAGTCATGACCGGACGCGTCGCAGTCCAGACCGATGCGGCGCCTGCCGCCATCGGGCCGTACAGCCAGGCGATTCGCGCCGGCAGGCTGATCTTCACCGCCGGGCAGGTCGGCGCCGACCCCGCGTCCGGGGCGTTGGCCGACGGGGTTGCCGCGCAGGCCGACCGAGCGCTCGGCAACCTGGCAGCGGTCCTGCAGGCGGCCGGCTCCGGGTTCGATCGGGTCGTGAAGACGGTGATCTTTCTGGTCAGCATGGACGACTTCGCGACCGTCAACGAGGTGTACGCCCGCCACCTTGCGTCGCCGTATCCGGCACGCTCGACGGTCACGGTCAGCGCGCTCCCCAAGGGGGCCCTGGTGGAGATCGAGATGGTCGCCCTCGCCGGCGACGAGCCAGGGGAGCCCGAACGATCGTGGTAGCCACCGCGGCCATCGTGCTGGCCGCCGGCCAGGGGACGCGGATGCGCTCCCGGCTGCCGAAGGTGCTGCACCCGCTGGCCGGGTTGCCGATGCTCGAGCACGTGCTCGCCTCGCTGGCGACCGCCGGCATCGACCATCGCGTCGTGGTCACCGGGCACGACGCGGACCTCGTCGAGGCGACGCTCGATGGCAGGGTGCCGACGGTGCGACAGGAGCCGCAGCTCGGGACTGCCGATGCCGTGCGAGTCGGCCTGGCCCTGGTGCCGTCCGACGTGGGCCAGGTCGTGGTCACCATGGGCGACTGCCCACTCATTCCCGCCGAGCTCTTCACCGAGCTCCTCCACGAACAGGCCGCCGGCGACGCCTGCATCGCCCTCCTCTCGGCACGGCGGCCGGACGCCACCGGCTACGGCCGGATCGTGCGCCGTGCGGACGGGTCGGTTCTGGCGATCGTGGAGGAGCGTGACGCGGACGCCGCCACGCGCGCCCTCGACGAGGTGAACGCGGGGACGTACTGCTTCGACGCCGCCTGGCTGCGGGCCAGCGTCAGCGAGGTCCCGGCGTCGGCATCGGGTGAGTACTACCTGACCGATCTCGTGGCCGCCGCGGCCACCGGCGGGCGGCGGGTGTCGGTGGTCGCCGCGCCGCGCAGCGAGCTGGCGATGGGCATCAACGACCGCGTCGATCTGGCCGCCGCCGAGCAGCTGCTGCGGGCCGAGATCGCGACGCGGCACATGCGGAACGGCGTGACCATCGTCGACCCGGCGAGCACATTCATCGATGCGCTCGTGGAGATCGGCGAGGACGCCCGCATCGAGCCATGGACCGTACTGGCGGGCGTCACCTCGATCGGCGCCGATGCGGTGGTCGGCCCCCACGCCCAGGTCATCGGGTCGCGCATCGGGCCGCGCACCACCGTCGTTGCCAGCGTCGTCGAGGAATCGACCGTGGCCGAGGATGTGCAGATCGGGCCATACAGCCACCTGCGTCCCGGGTGTGACATCGGTCCGCGCTGCCGGATCGGCAACTTCGCCGAGCTCAAGCGAGCGAGCATCGGCGCCGACACCCAGGTGCACCATTTCAGCTACCTCGGCGACGTCGAGGTGGGGGCGGGAGTCAATGTCGGGGCGGGTGCGGTCACGGCCAACTTCGACGGGGTGACAAAGCACCGCACGGTCATCGGCGACGGCGCCTTCATCGGGGTCGACACCATGCTTCGCGCGCCGATCAGCATCGGGCCCGGGGCCCGCACCGGTGCCGGCGCGGTGGTGACCCGCGACGTGCCTGCCGGCATGACCGTGGTCGGCATGCCCGCGCGCCAGATCGGCACCCGACATCGGAAACCGCCAGCGGGAGGTTCGCCGGGCGGCGACGATGCCTGAACCAGCAGCAGCGGCGTGACCGGCCATCCGATGACGGACCTCGCAATCGTGGTTGTCCTGATCCTGATCGGCGGCTTCTTTGCCGCCAGCGAGATCGCGCTGATCACCGTCAAGCGCCACCGGCTGAGCCAGTTGGTGGGTGAGGGGAGCCGCGCCGCGCGCGTGGCACAGCGCCTCACGGAGGATCCGGGCCGCTTCCTGGCGACGATCCAGATCGCCATCACCTTCCTGGGCTTTCTGGCATCCGCGGTCGGTGCCGTGTCGCTCTCCGGGACGCTGGCCAACCTCGTGCGTCTGATCCCGCTGGACCCGATCAAGAATGCCGCGAGTGAGATCAGCTTCGTGCTGATCACGCTGCTCATCGCGCTGGCCTCGATCATCATTGGCGAGCTGGTACCGAAGACGCTGGCGCTCACCTTCCCCGACCGCTTCGCGCTGATCGTGGCGCGACCGATTGGCTGGTTCGATCGCATTCTGCGGCCGGTCGTATGGCTCGTCTCGACCCTCTCCAACGTCCTGGTGCGGGCCCTCGGCGGAAAGGACCGGCCACAGGCCGGCTATCTGTCCACCGAAGAACTGAAGATGCTGGTCGAGACCGGCAGCGAACAGGGCGGCATCGAGGAGGACGAGAAGGAGATGATCCACGGCGTCATCGAGCTGGCCGAAACGAAGGTCCACCAGGTGATGGTGCCGCGCATCGGCATCCAGGCGGTCGAGGCCAACGACCCGGTCGCGGATGTGCTCCAGATGATCGTGCGAGCGGGTCACTCGCGCGTGCCGGTCTACGAGGAGAACCTCGACAACATCGTCGGCATCCTGTACGCGAAGGACCTGCTGCCGTACCTGATGCCGGATGCGGCCTCACCGGCCTCGATCGACATCAGGATGCTGGCGCGGCCGGCGACCTACGTTCCGGAGACCAAGCCGGTTGACGAGCTGCTGCACGAGATGCGCACCAACCACGTGCATATCGCCATCGTCGTCGACGAGTACGGCGGCACGGCGGGGCTGATCACCATGGAGGACGTGGTCGAGGAGATCGTCGGCGAGATCCAGGACGAGTACGACCGCGAGGAATCCCTCGTCGAAGCACTGCAGGACAACGGCCAGCTCGCGTATCGGCTCGACGGACGGGTCAGCATGGACGACCTGCGCGATCTCTTCGACCTGTCCGACACCGAGGAGGAGGACGAGGACGAGTACGACACGGTGGGAGGCTACATCGTCCACCGCGTCGGGCGGATCCCGCTTCCCGGGGCGGTGGTGCCGTTCCGCGACGTGACGCTGCGGGTCGAGTCCGCCGAGCCCCGGCGCATCGCCAAGGTGGTCGCCACGCGCCCGCGTCAGCCAGACGAAGAGGCCGACGAGGAGCCGCCGCCGCCCGCCGGTTAGGTGCTGATCATGCTCTCGACCAGTGCCCGCAGCTCCGTCAGCTGCTCCGGCGGTACCGGCAGCGAATCCACGTTGCGCAGCGCCAGATCGCGATAGCGGCGCGCCTCGTCTTCGGCGTGCCGACGTGCCCCGCAGCGCTCGAGGATGGCCAGCACCTCGTCGACCTCGGGTTGCGACATGGGACGGTCGCCGTCCGGTGGCCCGGAGCCGTCGGTGGCGCGGATGACCGGCTGGTAGATCGCCTGCAGGCGGGCGGCGTCGGCGGGAGCGGCGTGCTGCAACGCCCAGACCAGCGGCAGCGTCTTCTTGCGCTTGCGGATGTCGCCGGCCGCCGGCTTGCCCGACTCGGATGACGGCCAGAAGCTGCCCTTCAGGTCGTCGGCAATCTGGAAGGCGATCCCCAGCTCGTATCCGAAGCGCCGAAAGGCCTCCAGTGCCTCCGCGTCATCGGTCGCCATCCTGGCTCCTGCCTCGACCGAGGCGCTGATCAGCGCGGCCGTCTTCTTGCCGATCATGACCATGTACTCGTCGACCGTCACGTCCGTGCGCCGCTCGAAGCTGATATCGAGGTACTGCCCCTCGCATAGCGCCAGGCAGGTCTCGTCATACACCTTCATGATGTCGAGCAGCTTCTGAGGCTCGTATTCCTCGTCGTCCATGAGCCGGTAGAGAGCCAGCCGCGACAGCGCGAAGAGCGCGTCGCCGGCGTTGATGGCGAGTGGCACGCCCCAGACCGCCCACAGGGTTGGCCGATGCCGCCGCTCGCGATCCGAGTCCTCGATGTCGTCGTGGACGAGGCTGAAGTTGTGGCCGAGCTCGACGGCCGCCGCGGCTGGCAACGTCCGGCGGTAGTCGCCGCCCAGTGACTTGAAGACGAGCATGCCGAGCAGCGGCCGGAGTCGCTTGCCGCCCGGCTCGTTGCCCCGGTCGAGGCCCAGGTGATAGGCGAGCATCTCGTACAGCTGCCGGGCGTGCCCGTCGTGCCCCTCGAGCACCAGCCGCATCTCGTCCTCGGTTTCGGTCAGCAGCTGGCTAAACTCGGTCCTGATGTCCACGGCGGAAGGGTACCCGAGGTCGGCGCGCTGATGAGCCGCGCCCGCATGTACAAGACCGAGGCGATCGTGCTTCGCAGCATGGATCTCGGCGAGGCGGACCGCGTCCTCACCGTCCTGACCCCGAGCCTCGGCAAGCTGCGGGTCATCGCCAAGGGCATTCGCCGGCCGCGGTCGCGGCTGGGCGGCGGCCTCGAGCCGTTCAGCGACGTGCACCTCGTGCTGGCGGTGGGGCGCACCTTCGACGTCGTGACGCAGACCGCCCTCGAGGATCCGCACCTCGGTCTGCGGGACGACCTCCACTCGACGGCCGCGGCCTGGTACCTGGTCGAGCTCGCAGATCGATTCTGCGAGGGGGCAGCAGAGTCGCGCGCCGCGTTCGAGCTGCTGGCGCAGGGCCTGGCCGCGCTCGACGCCTCGCCGGCCGAGGTCTCGCGCGAGGTCGTGGCGCGATGGTTCGAGCTCCACCTGCTCGACGTCATGGGCTTCCGGCCGGAGCTCGCGCGCTGTCTGGACTGCGGCGTGGAGATCGCGCCGGATGGGAATGCCTACTCGCCGGTCGCCGGCGGGGTGCTTGGGCCTGAGTGTGCCGATCGAGCCCTCGGCGCCCGTTCGATCTCGCCGGCGGCCCTCACCGTGATGCGCCACCTGCAGCGCTCGCCGCTGACGGCCATCCTGCGGCTGCGACTTCCGGTGGCAACTCAGCGCGAGACGGAGCGGCTGCTGCATGCCACCGTCTCGGCGGTCCTCGAGCGCGAGCTGCGCAGCCGTGACTTCCTCGACGAGGTCGCGGCACGCGAGATCGGGCGGACCGCGGTGGAGGCTCCGATCGTCCTCGCCTAGTCCTCGCC
>CAZDAV010000003.1:0-3638 GCA_964503725.1 uncultured Steroidobacteraceae bacterium | reverse complement strand
CCGCTGATCGGCCGCGGGCCGTGGGGCCCCCATTCATTCGCGACGCGGATCTCCATGCCGATGTCGCCGCTCAGCGGTTCCACGTTGGAGGCCGAGAAGTCGAGCACCTCCAGGATCGGCCCATCACCCGCGCGGAGGTCCCCGAGAGTGGTCGTCCCCGCCGTCATCTCCGCCACCCCGGGTCGCCCGGTGGCGGGCACGCCCAGGTATTGGGCGTAACGCTGGGTGGCAGGGCGAGCCCGGAGCACACCGTCGTCGATCACCAGCAGGTCGCGGCCGGGCAGCCCATCGGAGTCCCAGCGGTAGCTGTCGACGCCAAACGGTCGCATCGCGTTGGCGTGCATCGTCAGCCGATCGCCGACGGGGTCCGACTCGCCGTAGACCGATCCGTCGATCTGGAACCGTGACAGGTTCTCATAAGCCGTTCGTGCGGCGGCCTGGAAGATGTAGGCACCCGGTGCCCCCAGGACCTGGCCGGTCATCATCTGGTTGAGCGCCTCTCCGGCGATGATGACCGGCCCCTGGCGCGTGCGAGGCGCCGCCGCCCGCAGCTTGTCTCGAGCCAGCTGCGAACCGACCGCGATGCTCTCGTCCAGTTTCAGATCGGCCAGGCGACGTCCCTCCGTCTGCCGGAAGTACTCCGCCTCGTCCTGCGTTCCCCGGGCAAGGAGCGTGATCTCCATCAGGATCCGGCTCGACGTCGAGGTGGCAACGATGCCTCGGCTGTTGACCAGCTCCTCTTCGTAGTAGGTCAGGAACAGCTCCGCGCCGCTGAGACGCACGCCGCCGGCTCGTTCCTGCTCGACGAGCCGTCGGATCTGATCGGCTGCCTCCAGACCCGCGGCCATGGCGTCAGAGGCCTGCACAAGTCGGTCGTCGGCGAGCGCGATCTCGGGGAATGTCGCCGCCTCGGGGAGCGACCAGGGTCGGTTGCTGACCAGGCTGGCCATCGTGACGGCGTCGTCCAGGATCGCCGGCAGCCGCTCGAGGTCGATCCGCGCCAGCGGGATCGTGGCGCCGCCACGCGCCGTGTCGGACTCGAGGGTCGCTCCTGCCGGCGTCGGGTGGTCGTGGAAGACGTCGACCTCGTACGCTTCGCGCGAGACCTCCCGCACGCTCTCGAGATCGGTGCCGACCAGGTAGATCTGCACGCCCCGCGACCGCTCCATGCGGAGCGTCCAGTCGGCAATTGCGGGGTTGGCTCGCAGGGCGTCGGTGATGCGCGCATCCATCGGACTAGGCCAGCCGACCCCGGGTCCGCACGTGCGGACCGCCTGAGCCGTTTGGAACGAGCTCCTTCCAGCCCTTGCCGCAGGTTCCCGGCGTGATCTCGAAGTCGTTGGCGACCATCGACACATCAGCCAGCACGTCGAGCACGTAGCCGGTCATGGCCACCGGCGAGAAGAGGACGCCAGTCGGTCGGCCATGCTTGATCTCACGCGCGAAGTTGGTCCAGATCTGGATCCCCCAGCCCTTCGGGTCCTCCATGCCGTTCAGCGCGCGACAGACGAGCAGCCCATCGTCCAGGCTCTCCACCAGCTCGGCCGGGGTGTGCTGACCGCGGGCGAAGAAGGTGTTCGACATGCGCGCATATGCCTTGCGGTGAACGCTCTCGCGGCGCCCGTTGGCGGAGCGCGGGATGCCGAGTCGGGTCGCGGAGTACATATCGGTGATGCCCCGCTGAAATATGCCGTCGGAGATGATGACGGTGGGTCCCGCCTCCTTCCCCTCGTCATCGAGGAAGTAGCCGCCGTAGCCGCCCGGCACCGTCGGATCATCAACGATGGTCACGAGGTCAGAGCCAACTCGTTGACCGATGAAGTGAGCCGCGCGTGCCCGCTCCTTGAGGAACATGTCGGTCTCCACGCCATGTCCGAACGCCTCATGCGCAATCGTGCCGGTCACGGAAGGGTCGGCCACGATGTCATACACGCCGGCCGGTGCCGGCTTCGCGTCGAGCAGCGCCACCGCGGTCTCGGCCGCCTCGGCCACCGCTGAGGGAGCCACGACGATCTGTTCCAGGCCGCCGGTTCCGCCGCGTCCGATGTACTCGTACCGCTGCCGCTGCCCGTCGGAGACGAACAGGATCAGCGCCAGGGTCGTGCGACGAACCTGCTGTGTGGCCATGCCGAGCCGGTTGACGAAGACCTGCTGCTGGAGCGTCTCGCCGTAGCCGGCAGAGGCCTGGACCGCGCGCGGGTCGGACTGGCGCAGCTCGCGCCGAACGGCTTCGAAGCGCGCGATCTTGTCCGCGAGCGAGAGCGACCCCGGATCGATCTCCACCGGCGTGGCATAGTCTTCCTCGCCCGGCCCCGCCGGCACGATATCGAGCGCCGGGCCGGCGCCGTCGACGGGCGTGGCCCGCACCCGCGCGACGAGCTCGCGAGCGGCCGCGAGGACGGCGTCAGGCTCGGTCAGATCGGTGGCAGTCTCCTCGAGGGCGTGGCCATTCGACGCGGTCAAGACGATGCCGGCCATCGGGTCGAGCCGTTGCGCGGTCTGCCCCCCGTCCCGCAGGTCGAGGCGCAGGCCATCGCTGCTCCGCATGAGTGCCGCCGCGTAGGGAACCGAGCGCTCCATCTCGCTCACCACGTCGCGCAGGTACCCGAACCGCTCCCGCAGCTCGGCTGCGGCAGCGGCGTCGCGTTCGGTGAGCGCGGTCGCTCCGGGATCGGACATTCGGCGATAGGGTAGCGGGAAGGCGCGTGTCCGGCCCGCCGGCCGTGCGGATCGGCTGCGCTAGACTCGGATGGATGCCCGCCCAGAACATGGAGCTCATCGTCAGCCTCGCCAAGCGCCGCGGATTCGTCTTCGGCGGCAGCGAGATCTACGGTGGGATGGGCGGTTTCTGGGACTACGGGCCGCTCGGGGTCGAGCTCAAGAACAACATCAAGGCGACCTGGTGGCGGCAGATGGTCCAGCTCCGCGACGACATCGTCGGGCTCGACGCGGCGATCATCATGAACCCTCGGGTGTGGGAGGTCTCCGGTCACGTGGCCGGCTTCAGCGACCCGATGGTCGACTGCCGAAACTGCAAGCTCCGGTTCCGGGCCGATGACCTCAAGGGCCCGCCCTCGGAGATCGCCTGCCCAAACTGCGGCAACCGAGGCACGCTCACCGAGGCGCGGCAGTTCAACCTGATGTTCCGCACACACGTCGGCCCGGTCGAGGAGACGGCATCGGTCGCCTACCTGCGGCCCGAGACCGCCCAGGGCATCTTCGTCAACTTCGCCAACGTGGCCACCACGACGCGCAAGAAGCTGCCGTTCGGGATCGCGCAGATCGGCAAGAGCTTCCGCAACGAGATCACGCCCGGCAATTTCATCTTCCGCGACCGCGAGTTCGAGCAGATGGAGATGGAATACTTCGTGCACCCCTCGCACGAGGACCGGTGGTTCGCCTACTGGGTCGCCGAGCGCCTGCGCTGGTGGACCGATGAGATCGGCATCGCGCCTGATCGGCTACGCCTGCGGCCGCACGATCCGGATGAGCTGTCGCACTACAGCCGCCAGACAACCGACATCGAGTACGAATTCCCGATGGGCTGGTCCGAGCTGGAGGGGGTCGCCGACCGCACCGACTACGACCTGAAGGCCCACGCCGCTGGCTCGGGGAAGGGGCTCAGCATCTTCGACGAG
>CAZDAV010000002.1:28722-31973 GCA_964503725.1 uncultured Steroidobacteraceae bacterium | reverse complement strand
GCCGCGCTGCGTCGCCTCCCCTCCCCCGTTGCGATCCTGGCGCTGGCGCTGGGTGGCGTGATGTTCGCGATCACGGTCGCCAAGGGCGTGCAGGACCCCGACTTCTTCTGGCACGTCACCGCCGGCCAGCTCATCGCCGAGACCGGTCGCGTGCCGAGCACGGATCCCTTCAGCTTCACGTGGTTCGGACAGCCCTGGACGCCGCACGAGTGGCTGAGCGAGCTGCTGATCTACTGGCTGGTGGCCGGCGTCGGGCGGGTCGGGGCGCTCCTGGTATTCGGCCTCTTCCCGGTCGCCATATTCGCCGTGCTGGCCGCAGCCCTGGCCCGGCAGGGAGCGCGTGTCCTTGCCCTGGCGCTGCCGTTCGCGCTCGGCGCGTTCGTCCTGATCGGGTACGTCACGCTCCGGCCGCAGGCGGTCAGCTGGCTGATGCTCGCCGTCCTGGTCTGGTTCCTGCTGGCCGCTCGGGCGGACCACCCGCGCCGATTCCTGCTTCTCGTCCCGTTCTTCGTGCTGTGGGCAAACCTGCACGGGCTGTACGTCATCGGGCTGGGAGTGGTGGGTGTCTACACGATCTTCACGCTCATCGGTCGCACGTCGATGTCGCCGGCCCGCGGCTGGGTGCTCGCCACGCTGGCGGGAGTCATCGGTGCCTCCATGCTCACCCCGGCCGGACCGATCGGGATCCTGTACCCGCTGCGCTACGTGGACTCGGGAGACTGGGGCCTGGCGAACATCCAGGAATGGCAGTCGCCCAACTTCCACGAGCCGGCGCACCTGGGCTTCCTGCTGCTGATCGTGGCGGTTGGCCTCAACGGCGGGCGCGCCACCCCCGGCTGGCTGGTGGCGCTGTCGTGGATCGGCATCGCGCTGGGGCTGCTCGCCCTGCGCAGCGCTCCGATCGCGGTCGTCCTCGTCATGCCGACCCTCGTGCTCGGACTGGAGGCGCGGCTGCACGACCGGGATGCGCGCAAGACCCCAAGGCCGATGGCGCCCTCGCGCGCGCTCGGGCGCCGCATCCTCGAGCTGGGCACCGCGCTTGTCATCGTCATCGGCTCGCTTGCGGTCCTGCTCCCGCGTGACCTGAATGCGTCGATCGGCGAGAACCTGGCCGATCGATTCCCGGTGGCCGGCGTGGATCGGCTGACGGAGCTCGCGCCGGATGCCAACGTGCTGGCGGAGTACGGCTGGGGCGGCTACGTCATTTCGCGGCTGTACGCACTCGGTGGCCGCGTCTTCGTCGACGGCCGCAACGACATGTACTCGCAGCAGATCCTGGAGGACTATTCGGCCATCCGCGCCGCGGATCCGGGCTGGGAGGCGCTCGCACAGCGTTACGACGTCGAAGCCATCCTGCTGCCGCCGGAGACGACGCTCACCCGGGGACCGGTCGAAGCAGCCGGCTGGTGCGAGGCGTATCGGGACGAGTCGCAGGTCCTCTACCTGCGGAGCTGCGCGGCCTCCTAGCGGCGTCGCATCCGGAACATGATCCGCCGGGAGTCGTCGATGGGCGTTTCCTCGGCCATCTCGAAATGCTGGCCGAATCCCGCGCGGAAGCCGTCCATCGAGTAGTCGGGGAAGACATCCTCGCGCGTCGCCAGCAGGCGCTGGACCATCGGGTCATCCTTCGGCACCCACTCCACGACGAGGTTGGGGGCAAGGCCCGCGAGCTGTTCGCTGACCATCGGCAACGGCACGTTGCGTCCGATCGCCAGGTGATGAACGAGTGCCAGCGCCACGACAGCATCGGCGTTGGCGCGCTCGAGGAGCGATGCCCGCTCTCGGTTGGCCCAGCCGATGGCCGGCGACGGGTCGGCGATGTCGGCCACGAGCGGCATGATGCGTCGCTCGCCGGCCGCACGCAGCGCCAGGTAGTGGCGCTCGACGGCCGCCCAGTCGATGTCCAGCGCCAGCACGTCGTAACCGGCCCCGGCGGCGATGGCGCTGTAGCGGCCGGTGTTGGCCCCCACGTCCCAGGCCACCCCGCCGCCGGCCGCCTCGAGCATCCCGCGCACGATCGCCTCCTTGGAGGCGGTGGCCGTCGGCGAGTAGCTGGTCTGGTCGGCGTAGTCGGCCCACTCGGTTCCGCCGGCCGGCAGGCGCAGGCCCTCCACGGTGCGTCGCAGGTGGTCGAGGAGCGCGCTGCGGCGATTCGCGCTCATCGTCACCGTTCGGGGAGAGGTGCCGGCAGTTGCGGCAGCGTCCGCCGCGTGGCGGCGCTGCGCGCGGGCGTGGAGGTGGACGTGGGCCGCCAGCCCCGGCGACCATCGGGTGCCGCGTGGCAGCAGCTCCGACGCCAGGTCGAGCGGCACGCCGTCGATGAAGGTGCGCAGCAGCTGGCCGAGGCGGCCGTCGCGATGGGCCATCAGGGCGAGCGGGGCGAGGAAGTGTTCGCAGAACTGGCGGTACGGCTTCCACGGCGCGTCCCCCTCGGCGCGCTCGAACGAGAGAGTGTCGATCAGGATCGGGCGGCCCTCGCTGAACTGCACGTTGTAGGCGCTCGCGTCGCGGAGGGTCATGCCGTGCTCGGCGGCGAGCGCCTGCGCCCCCAGGGTGAGCAGCGCCGCATCCTTCAGCTGCGAGAAGGACCACTCGTAGGGATACGAGATGAAGCCAATCTGCTGCGGCCGGATGACGGCCACCGCGCCGGGGTCCGCCGCGAGGTCCAGGTCCGCGGCCTCGTGGGGTATCAGCATCCCCGTTTCGGTCAGCGCCGCCAGGAGTCCGGACGCCTCGAAGGCCTGCCATTCATCGGCGAAGACGGAATTGACCTGGCGGTAGAGCACACCGTCGCGGCGATACACGAAGCCGCTGGGGTCGCGGTAGGAGCCTGGCTCGCGGGCTGCGGCCGGGCGGTCGCTCACTCCGAGTCGGTGGGCTTGGCGCCCTTCTCGTCGGCTGTCGGCTCGCTGCGTCGGAACCGGCCGATGGTGGAGCGGATCGCATTGCGGAAGAAGAAGGGGATCGACACGACGGCGGCGATGATGGCCTGGATGACCAGGCTCCCCGCCCCGGGGTCGATATAGGCGAAGACCAGATCCATGAGAGCTCCTCGACGCGTCAGGCCTGCGGCGCGTCCGCGCCGGAGGTGCGCTCATGGTACGACTCCCGATCCGATCGCGCGCCCCCGACAGAAGTCCCACGACCA
The DNA here is from genome assembly GCA_964503725.1 of uncultured Steroidobacteraceae bacterium. GTDB lineage: Bacteria > Chloroflexota > Limnocylindria > QHBO01 > QHBO01 > CF-167. The sequence goes on along the minus strand of CAZDAV010000002.1, from coordinate 28,825 downwards.
GGAAGGTGGCGTAGGTGGGGTGCGCGCGGGGCGCCACGAGCATGACGGCGACCGAGGTAGCGACCCACACAAATGGCGATTGGCGCCACGCGAGCCAGGCGGC
>CAZDAV010000002.1:0-28622 GCA_964503725.1 uncultured Steroidobacteraceae bacterium | reverse complement strand
CGACCGAGGTAGCGACCCACACAAATGGCGATTGGCGCCACGCGAGCCAGGCGGCGGTAGCTGTCCGGATCGGATGGGCCGCCGTATAACGGCAGTCCGTCGCGGAGCCGAAACGCCGCCTCCCAGTAGGCCCCCACGTCCTCGAAGCGTCAGCTCCGCGCCTGGATCCACAGGCTCGCCAGGGCGAAAGCGAAGAGGAGCCCGATCGCCAGGCGCTCGGCCCATCGGCCATGACGCGAGGTCCGGGGAGCGGAGGCAGCGGTCATGTTCGGCACCTCGCAGAGTATCGTCTGCCGCGGTATGCGCCGATCGCCCTGGGTTCCACGGACACCGCTGTCGTGGATCGCGTTCGGGATGGCGGCGGTGCTCTTCGCCCTGGTCGCATACGCGCTCGGCACCTACGCGCTGAGTCGTGGCCTCGGCGCCGACGTGGCGGCATACCTTGGTGCGGCCGATCGCCTGCGCGCCGGCCTGCCGCTGTATGCCGGTGGCGCGGCCAACGACACCGAGCTGTACCGATATGCCCCCTGGTTCGCCTACGCCTGGGCGCCACTCAGCCTGCTGCCGCGGGACGCCGTGACCGCCGGCTGGGTGGGCCTGATGGTCGCGGCAGCGCTGCTGTCGACTGCCCCGCTGCTGCGCCGCGGTCCAGCCGGTTGGGCGGCCTTCTCCGTCTTCGCGCCGCTCCAGCTGCAGGGCGCCGTCTTCGGTAACGTGCAGCCGGCCCTCGTTCTGATGCTGATGTGGGGCGTCGAGCGGCGGTCCGGGCCGATCTGGATCGCGGTCGGCGCGTCGCTCAAGGCGGTCCCGCTGCTGCTGGCGCTGGTCTACGCCGGGCGAGGCGAGTGGGTCCGCGCCGGCTGGGCGCTCCTCATCTCGGCGTCGCTCGTGCTGCCGGCCTTCCTGTTCGACCTGTCGGGCTACTCCACCAGCCCCGGACCGGGGCAGATGAGCCTGACCTCGGTGGCGGTTCTGCTGTACCTGGCGGTGGCCCTCGCGCTGATCGGGCTGGCATGGGTCGCGGCGCGCGGCCGCTTCGCCTGGCTGGCCGCGTCGCTGGCGATGATCGCGGCGCTCCCCCGCCTGCTCAGCTACGAGATCGGTTTCCTGCTGATCGGCCTCGCCAGGCGCCCGACGAGGGTTGACCCGGCGAACCCGAGCCGCGCTCAGGCGTAGTACCGGAGTACGTGCCTTGAGCCGTCGAGCATAGGACCCGCTGCCCGAAGGGCGTCGACGACGCGGCGGCGCCAAACTCCTTGACCCATTAGTGCCAACGACCGCGCTGTGGGTGCCGCGTAGAATTCCAGGCACCAATGCTTGGACTCATCCTGGTTCTCTTCGCAGCCGCAATGCTCGCTCCCGGGCTGGTCGTCGGGCCGTCGCTCGATGCCGCGGTCTTCAACCAGGTTGGCGGCCATATCCTCGACGGCTCGGCTCCTTATCTCGCCGCCTGGGACCACAAGCCACCGGGCATCTACCTCATGTCAGCCGCTGTACAGGCTGCCCTTGGCTGGCTCGGCCCATGGACCGCGGACTGGCTCCTGTCACTCGGCGCTACAGCCGGCCTGGGGGTCGCCGTGGCGTCGGTGCTCCGCCGCCTCGGCGTAACCGGCTGGCCACGTGCGCTCGGCGCGCTCGGCGTCGTGTTCCTCGCCGGTGACTACCTGCTTGCGCTCGGCGGCGGGCTGACCGAGCCGGTTGCCACGGCCCTGGTCGCGACTTCCCTCGCGCTCGCCCTGCGACGCTCCGGCTATGCCAGCCTGGGCGCGGTGGGTGGCCTGCTGGGGATGGCGCTGCTCGTCTCGATCCAGCTGCTTCCCGCGGCCGCGCTCGTGATGATCCTGGCGCTCACCCTTCAGCCCGCACGGTCTCGCCCCCAACGTGCCGCATTCCTCGTCGCGGGCGCGGTCATGCCGATCGCCGCCACCGCCGCGTGGCTGGGTGTCATGGGCGCTCTGCCGGCCGCGGTCGACGCGGTCATCACCTATTCCGCCGCGTACGTGGCAGCCAGCGCCGGCTACGGCGCGAAGCTCGGGGCGGGAGCGGCGCTTGGAACCGTCCTCCTGATGGCCTACCTCATCATCCCGGCGGCGATCGGCGCCATTTCGGCCGGCACTGCCTCGCAGCCGCGCCGCAGCGTGGCGATCGTCTCCCTGCTGTGGATCGGCGGCTCGGTGGTGCTCTTCGTCATGCAGGGCCGCTTCTACGCTCACTACGCCATTCCTCTCGCTGTCCCGATCGGCATCCTGGCGGGCCTCGGGCTCGAGCGGATCGGCGAGTGGCTGCGCGAGGTTCGCTGGTCCGGGCGGCGCCTTCTCATCGCAGTGCCGCTGGCCGCTGCGCTGGTCGTATCGGTCCAGGCCGGCGTCTGGTCGACCACGATGCAGATGGTCTCGGCCTCCTCCCGCTTCGAGCGGGTCGAGGCCGTCTCGGCACGACTGCGCGATCTCCCCGCCGGCACGATGCTGGTGTGGGGCAAGGAACCGCGCCTGTACGACGAGTCCGGGCGGGCCCCCGCGACCGACTACATCTACTTCTACCCGCTCACCACACCCGGGTATAGCACCGCTGCCATGGTCAGTGAAATGGCGCAGGAGCTCGCCGCCAACCCTCCGGCTGTCGTGGTTGACGCGGGGTCGGATTCGCCCGGTGCCCCCGGCTTCCTGCCGCTCCTGATCGCGCGCCCGGTCCTCACCGATGGCCGCAACCTCGACCTGCTCGACCCGCTCCGCGCCTTCGTCGCCGAGCACTACCAGTTGACGGCCACGGTGGCCGGCTGGCCGGTCTACGTGCTCCGCAACGACAGCGGCACGGTGGCCAGCCTCGACGCTCGCAGCGAGAGGTAGCTGGAGCGCAACCCACGGCGACCGCGCCAGGTTTTCGTGTGGCCCACAATCGGGGCCTGTGATCCTCGTCATCGCGCTCGTGGTGCTGTCGGGAGTCCTCCTGGCCCCCGGTCTGCTGGTCGGTCCGTCGTTTGATGCGGCCGTCTTCAGCCATGTTGGCGGCCGCCTCCTGGACGGCGTTGCACCGTACGTCGGCGCTTGGGACCACAAGCCGCCGGGCATCTACCTGGCATCAGCCGCCGGGCAGGTGCTCCTTGGCTGGCTCGGGCCGTGGCCGGCGGACTGGCTGCTGTCACTCGCGACCACGGCGAGCCTGGGCGTTGCGGTGGCGGCTGTGCTTGGGCGCCTGGGCGTGGCCGGGTGGCCGCGTGCCCTGGGCGCGGCCGGCGTAGTGGTACTGGCAGGCCACTACCTGCTCGCGCTTGGCGGCGGGCTCACCGAACCGCCGGCGACGCTCCTCCTGGCTGGGGCGCTCGTGCTCGTTGTGGCACCGGCGTCGGGCTTTCGCCTGGTCTCGATCGGCGCGCTGGTGGCCATGTCGCTTCTCTTTTCCCTCCAGCTGCTGGCCGGGGCCCTGGGCGTGCTTGTCCTTGCCCGTTCCCTGAGACCCCGCGGCACACGACTGGGGGGCACCGGGGCCCTGGCGCTCGGCCTCTTCGCCTCGCTGGCCGTCGTCGGGTTCTGGCTGGCGGTGACAGGGACGCTGCCGGCGGCGTTCGACGCTATCGTCACCTACTCTGGAGCGTACCGGGCCTCGAGCGGCGAGTACGGCGCCACGCTCGCAGCGCCGGTCGCGTCCTGGGCCGTCCTCACTTCGCTCTTTCTATTGGCGCCGGCACTCGTCGGCGCGGCATCCCTGGCAAAGGCTCCCCAGCCGATTCGTGGCGTGATGCTGGCTTGCCTGGCGTGGATCGCCGGGTCACTGGTGCTCTTCGTTGCGCAGGGCCGCTTCTACGCTCACTACGCCATCCCGCTGGCAGTGCCGCTCGGAATCCTGGCCGGCCTGGGGCTCCGTCGAGTGGGGGAGTCGCTGGTACATGTTGGCCGGTCGGGACGACGGGTCACAATCGTCCTGCCGTTGATCGTCACCATGCTGGTATCGGTTGTGGCCGGCGTGATCTCGGCCGCGATGCAGATCGCTCCGCTGGCCGACCAATCGGCGCGGATGCAGGCCGTGTCGGAGCGGCTCGACGACCTTCCCGCCGGCACGATGCTCGTCTGGGGCAACGAGCCGGCGCTCTTCGACCTGGCCGACCGCGCGCCGGCGACCCGCTTCTCCTACTTCTATGCGCTGAGCACGCCTGGCTACTCGACCGCCGCCATGGTGACGGACGTGGCTCGCGCGCTGGTTGCCGCCCCCCCGGCGGTGGTGGTGGATGCTGGCTCGAACGGACCCGGGCAGCCGGGCTTCCTGCCGCTGCTCATCGACCGGCCCATCCTGACTGACGGGCGCGATCTCGACCTGCTCGATCCGCTGCGCGCCTTCGTGGCCGAGCGCTACGAGCTGGCAGCCACGATTGCCGGGTGGCCGATCTACGTCCTCCGCAGCGGGGCGCCCCCGTGATCCACGGCTCGGTCCGCCGCTCGGGGTGTGCGGGGCCGGTCGGGCAGCCCCACCATCAGGTAGGTGACGTCGTAGACGAAGAGGCGCGGGAGCGCCACCACCACGGTGGTCGCCGCCGCGAGCCAGCCGTACGCTGAGCGCGCCAGCCAGCGTGTCGCCACCAGCCCGGCCGCAAGCACCGCCACCCATAGCCACGGAATGGCGAAGAGCGAGCCGGCGTGGCCGGGATCGGTCGCGTAGCCACGCAGGTCGTAGAGCAGTGCCGGCGCCCATAGCAAGACCGTGACGACGACGGTGAGCGCGGCACGCACCCACTCCCGCCGACCCAGGTAGACCGCCACCAGCAGGATCGGGAAGATCTTCAGGGAAGCGGCCAGCGCGATCCAGAGCGGCCCGCTGCGCCGCTCCACGCCCCACACCAGCGCGGCGATCATCAGCGCCTGCACGTTGCCGACGGCGCTGATGCCAACCAGGATCGGGGCGAAGAAGGCGACCAGCAGCCAGGCCCGCGCCCGGATCATCGGCACCAGGGCCGCCCCGCTCGCCGCGAGCAGGATCGCCGACCAGAGCGCCCCCGCGACCTGCTCCGGCAGGAAGGTGAACGGCACGGCCAGCCAGGCGAACCACGGGGCGTATCGGTACACCTCCGACGCATCCACGTTCGCCACCACAGGGTACAGATCGGCCCCGCCCCGCAGGCGTTGGGCGGCGTCCCAGTAGGCCTGCGCATCGGAGAGCGTCCAGGCCGTGACGGCCCAGTACAGGTTGACGATGCCGATCCCAACGACGACGGCTATGGCCACCAGCCGGGCCAGGCGACGAGCGTCAGCCATCGTGGTGTCCGCCCGTTGGGAGGTCCACCCGTCGATGCTAAACGCGTCCGGGCTGGCTCGCCCTTCGCCGCCGCGCGTTCCACCATTGCCCGAGGCGCCCTGAAATCGCCGATCGCACGACGAGATAGGCAGCCACGGCGTAGACCAACCCGCCCAGCGCGTCGACCAGGTAGTGGTGACCCAGGTACATGATCGAGAACCAGACCGCGGCGGTGTAGGCCAGCATGAGCCACGCGGCTCGCGGCCAGTGGTCGCGCAGGAAGAGGTAGGCCAGGATCGGGTAGGCCGCATGCAGCGACGGGAAGGCGGCCACCGGGTTGCCGATCATGTTGTGGTACGCCCAGCTCAGGACGCCGATGCCGGTCTGCTGCGCAACCACTGAGCCGAGATCGACGACGTTCAGCGCCTCGCCGTACAGGCCGGCATAGCGGGGCGGCGCGACCGGGAGCACGATGGCAGTGAAGAACTGCGCGAAGGACATGAGCATCAGGGCGATCACGTAGGGGTAGTAGGCCGAGCGCCGCTTGAGCCAGAGCACGAAGGCAACGGCAAGCGGCAGCAGGAAGTGCGCCGCATAAATGACGGCCGTCACCACCTCGAGTGGGCCGACCACGCCGGGCGTGTGCAGCAAGCGCTGCAGCTCGACGGGCGGCACGATGCCCAGGCTGATGAAGCGCTCGACGGCGATGACCGCGTCGGACTGCACCTCGGCGCCGAACTGATGTGCGACGCCGCGCATGGCCTCCCAGGCCAGGAAGATGAGCAGGAACGGGGCCCAGTCGCGGACGAACGCCTTGCCGCGCCCGAGCATGATGGCGATGACGCTGACGAAGACCACGAAGACGTCCGCGGTGACGGCGGCGCGCTTCAGGACCATGAAGGCCACGATGAATCCCAGGTAGCCGATGAGCAGCACCGTCGTGAACCGATTCAACGACCGGCCGTGCTGAGCGTCTTCGGGCACTGGGACCGTCGACGGCGATGTCGTCAGGGCACTTTCACTCACGAAGCGGGACGTTAGGGAGGCCGATGCGTCGAGTCAACAGTACGACCTGGTGCTCGACGCCGGCAGCGATGGAGTCGCCCTGGTCCGGTACACGGCGGTGCGGTACACGGCGGGTTGGACCTCAATGAGCTCTGATGCATCCGGTCAACGGTAACTGCACGACCAGCACCGCAGGGGCTTGGCCGATTGGTACCCCGCAGGTACTATCGGCTGCCCCGACCGATCAGGCAGGGTGAAGGAGCGGTCGATCGATTGATCCCGGACAACTCTGTTGAGCGCGACCTGATGTGCATCGGGCCAGCGCGCGACGCGCGAGCGACCCCGTGACAACGGCTGCCAGCACGCGCCCCGCCATCGTCGACCAGCCGGTCGTCCACCATGACGACCGGCGCCGGCTCAGTCGCGCGATGGTGTCGCTGCTGGTCGGCTATGTCGCGCTGGTGCTGGTCGTCATGGTGGTGCGCGGGGCGTACATGAGCCCCGACCTGTTCATCGTGTTCGCGCTGGTCATCGCCGTGGTCCTTGGCCGGACCCGACTCTTCCTGAGGGATTGGCTGCCGTTTGTCGCGATATTCCTGGCGTGGGAGTCGATGCGCGGCATGGCGGACGAGCTGGGCATGGCGGTGCACTCCAATGATGTGATCGCCCTGGAGCGATTCCTCTTCTTCGGCCGCATCCCCGCGGAGGACCTTCAGGCCGCGTTCCATACGCCGGGCAGCGTCAATGCGCTGGACCTGGTCACGACCTTCCTCTATGTCGCGCACTTCGCATTGCCGCTGGTCGTCGCGTTCGCCTTCTGGGTGTTGCAGCGCGGCCTCTTCTATCGGTACCTGATGGCGCTGATGCTCATGTCGTTTGCGGCGTTTCTCTGCTATCTGGTCATCCCGGTCGCCCCGCCGCGCTTCGCCGGCGCGTTCGGGGAGTCACTTGCGGTCGAGGACATCGCTCGCTCGACCTTTACCCAGCTGCAATTCGCGCCGGTCACGACCTGGCTGTACGGCAGCATGTCCGGCAACCCAGTTGCCGCGTTCCCCTCCCTGCATTCGGCGTATCCCCTGCTGGCGTACCTGTTCGTGCGGGAGCGCTGGCCCCGCGCGTCTCTCGTCCTGCTGGCGTGGAGCGCGGCGATCTGGTTTTCCGTCATCTACCTTGGGCATCACTACGTGATCGACGTCATCGGCGGCATCGCCTTCGCGTTTGGCGCCTATTTCGCGCTCAAGCACCCCTGGATGAGGCGCATGGCGAGGTGGATCTCCAACAGAGCACGCCGTGGGGCGGTCGAGCCCGCCGGAGCGTGACCTCGCGCCGTCCTACCGGCAGGTAGCCAACCCACTGTTGGGTGCCCCGCGGTCCGCCGCGACAGCGGGCTCGCGCAGCCAAGCGCTCAGGCCCGAGTCGCCGGTCGGCAGGATGGGGCCAAGGTCGGGGGCGGGCATCGGCAAGCGGCGATACAGAGCGATATCGGTGGCCGGGTCGGCAAACGGCGAGGCGCCTCGTATCGGCTGAGTGGCCAGGACGCCCAGCAGCGGCCACCTGAGGCCGGCGAGTGCGATCACGTCACCGAGGGATGTTGAGCCCGATGCCCGTGCGACAAGCACTCGTGCCAGCAGCCCATCGCTCGAGACCGCCTCGGCCGCCGTCATGGCCTCGATGGCAGCCTGCGCCTGCGTCAGGCGACACTCGATGATGGCGGCCGACGCAACCGCGTCCTGGGGGATCCCGTCGGGCGCAGGAATCCCAATCGAGGCGGCCAGCCAGGCATCAGCAAGTTGCAGGCGACTCCCACCCGGCTCAGAAGCCGCGCTGCTCTGGGCTCCGGCAAGCAGCTCATTGAGTTGATCGCCAACAGGGAAGAGCGTCGTCCAATCCGGTGCCGCCGCGATCCAGGGCTCATTTCGCAGGACGTCGATCAAGGCGTCCTTCGCAAGGTCGCCCTCGCCGCCGCGGCCCGCGACATAGGCGAGGGTGAGGCGATTCTCGGCATGGGTCGCCCGCAGACGAACCGCCTGTTCCGCCCAGGCAATCGCAGCCGCGACGCGGCTGTCGGCTGTCGCGAGGAGTGCCAGGGCGCGCGCCGCGGTCGCGTCCGCCGGATTCATGGCGAAGGCGATCTCCAGCTCTCGCCGGGCACCGTCGGGATCTCCCTCCGACATCAGCCAGACACCGTGCTCCCTTCGATAGAGGGCGAAGGATGGGTCCAACGCGACGGCACCTGCGAGACGCTCCACCACCTCGGCATCATCCCCTCGTCGTGCAGCCGCGGTCGCCTGATCAAAGGACCACCCGGCAAGGAGGGTCAGCCCGCAGGCGACCGCCATCACGACTCCGCTGGCCAACGCTGCGTAGCGGACGGTGCGCCGCCCATGACCGGCGTCCTCGACGCTCCGGGCGTCCTCCCTGGGCGCAACGGCAAGGACAGCCCAGGCGAGCGCAATGACGACGAGGCTGGTCGTATCCGAGGGATTGTCGGTGAATGAGCTGAACACGAAGATGAGAACCCCAGCCGCCGGTGCCCAGGGGAGCGTGGGTCGGCGACGCATCCCAGCGAGGATCCCCGCCACCAGCAAGCCCAGCCCGGCAATCCCCAGGAGTCCACCCTCGGCCAGGAGCTGAATGACCGCGTTGTCCGCATGGCGCCCCACGTTCGGGAAACGTGCGAAGAAGTCGCCCAGCGTCAGGGTGGCGGAGAACGAGCCAGGCCCCGATCCAAAGAGTGGGTGCGCCAGCCATCGTTCCAGCGTCGCCGTCCAGATCTCGCCCCGCAGCTGGAGCGTTGATGTGCCCGCCAGGCGGTCGAGGATGGGGTTGGCCGCTCCGGAGACCAGGAGCAGGACCGCCGCGACCGCCAGGACGGCGTAGGCCGGCGCGGGGACTCTGCGCAGCGAGCCGGCCCTCCGCGCGAGGAGTGGAAGCGAGAGACCCACCACGGTCGCCAGCCAGACCGTGCGGGATCCGCTCAAGACGATGACGGCGACGGTCGCGACGATCCCGAGGTAGGCAGCTGGCCGGACGAATCCGCGCCGAGCGCCCATGGCGATCAACGCAGGCAGTAGCAGCGAGACCGTCATGCCGACGACGTGGTAGTGCCGGTATGGGCCGACCGGGAGGATCAGTTCGAGCGGCGGGAGGCCCGCACCGGGGATCGACAGCCATCGAACCCAGACCAGGCCCCACATGACGGCGAATGCGACTGCCAGAACCAGGCCGCACAGTCCCAGCACCGTGATCAGCAGCTGGCGAGCCGCCTCGGTGCTGACGACTTCACGCGCGACCAGGAAGGCGGCGCAGAGCGCCAGCGCGGTGGTGGCCGCGTCGAACGAGAAGCGCGGGAACTGCGACATGGCGCAGGTGACCACGAACGCGACCAGGGCCAGCACCATCAGCCTGTCCGTTCGGTCGGAGTAACGGCTGCTTCGCCAGACACAGGCGGCGATCAGGGCGCCCGCCATGAGGGCCGCGGCGGTGCGCAGGCCGGGGATCAGGCGCCCAGCCTCCGTACCACCAAGCAGCACAAAGAAGAGCAGCAGCGCCGCAAGCAACATCCTCGGGAGAGACTCCCGAGTTGACCGGTCCTCAGGCATGGACCAGGAGTGCGCGCAGACCGTCCTCGTCCCCGATCAGAGCGACGCGTTCGAGTTCGCAGGCCGCCGCAATCGCGTCTCGTTTGGGTTGCGGGCCGCGCTGGGCGAGGATCAGGCCGCCGTAGGAGGTCGGTCCGGGCACCTCGTCGGTGGAGAAGAGCGACTCCTCCATCTTCTCTCCCGGCCGGAGGCCGGTATGCACGATCTGGACCTCCTGGCCGGGCGTCGCAACCAGGCGAATCATGTCCCGTGCCAGGTCAACGATCCGGATCGGGTCGCCCATCTCCAGGACGTAGACCGAGCTGGTGCTGCCCACCGCGCCGGCGAGCAGGATGAGCCGGACGGCTTCGGGGATGAGCATGAAGTACCTGGTCATCTCCGGGTGCGTCACCGTGATTGGACCGCCATCGGCAATCTGCTGTCGGAAGATCTCGACCACGCTGCCCTGGGAACCCAGCACGTTTCCGAATCGGACGATCACGAATCGGCCTGGTGCGTCCGTGGCCACCTGGCGAACGATCTCCTCGCCGAGTCGCTTGGTTGCTCCCATCACCGAGGACGCGTCCACAGCCTTGTCCGTGCTCACGAACACGAGCGTCCCGACTCCCGCTCGGGCCGCTGCCTCCACGACGATCCGGGTCCCGCGGACATTGGTCAGGACCGCCTGCGCGACGTGCGCTTCTGACATCGGCACATGCTTGTGCGCCGCCGCGTGAACGAGGATCCCGGGGCGGTGTCTTGCGAGCACTCGATCAACGGTCTGCTCGTCTGCGACGTCGGCCAGGGCGGTCACCACATCGATCTCCGGATGACGGCGACGGAGCAGCTGCTCGATGTTGAAGAGCGGCGTTTCCGACTGCTCGAACAGCACGACCTTGCTCGCTCCGAGGTCCGCTACCTGGCGGCACACCTCCGAGCCGATGCTTCCGCCGGCCCCCGTCACCAGGACGGTCTGCCCCTTGAGCCATTGCCGGAGTGGTTCATCCGGGATGGGGACCGGGTCGCGCCGAAGCAGGTCCTCGAGGCGAACGTCGCGGACCTTGCTGACGGCGACGGTGTCATCCAGGAGCTCCTGGACTCCGGGCAGCGTGCGCACCGGCACCGCCGCCGCCTCGCACAGGGTCACCACCCTGCGCACCTCGGGGCCGGCCGCGCGCGGCATGGCGATGATGACCTCGGCAACATCGCGGTCCGCGACCACCTGCGGCAGGTCCAACCCGGTGCCGACCACCTCGACGCCGTAGATGCGCTGGCCGCGCTTGGCGATGTCATCGTCCAGGAAAGCCACGGGGTCGAGCCGGAGGGCCCGGTTCCGAAGCATCTCGCGGACCAGCATTGCGCCCGCCTCGCCTGCTCCGTAGATCAACACCGGCTTGGGCGGTCCTCCGACGAAGGTCGGCACCACGTCGAGGCCCTCCTGCCGCACGCGGGATGCGACGCGGACGCCGCCAAGCAGCAGCAGCGACAGGACGAACTCGATCACGATTGCGCTGCGCGGGAAGCCGGCCGTGCTTGGGAAACCGGACGGCTGGAGGACGAAGAAGACCGCCAGCATCATGGCCAGTGATCCGGCGGCCAGAGACGAAACAATCAGGGCCGCGTCGCTGATGGTGGGGTAGCGCCACACCCGAAGGTATGCGCCCGACAACAGGAGCCCCGCCGGGCGGATCGCCATCGCGAGCGGCACGAAGACCCAGTAGGTCGCGACCGCCGCCAGGATGTTGTTGCGGTCGATCCGGAGCCCCACCGCCAGGCTGGCTGCCAGGCCGGCCAGCACGGCATCCAGCAGCAGCCATCTCAATGACGTGCCGCGCAGTCGCTCCATCAACGTGTAGCGCCGCCGGGGGCGGTTTGAGCGCCGCCCAGACGACGACAGGATGCGAGCGACAGTGCGCCATAGGATGAGCAGGTCGCGCCGGACTGCGTAGCCGCGCACATATTCCAGGTCCATTGCCAGCTTCGCATGCAGCAGGTCCGACTCGTACGCGACATCGGGGTCCGGTCCAACCAGAAGCTCCTCTTCGTCGACGTAGGCGATCTGCGCGGGACCAGTCACGCCGGGGCGGACCCGGAGCACCTCGCGCTCCTTGGGTGTCCACAGCTCGACGTACGCCGGGGCCTCGGGCCGAGGACCCACCAGCGACATGTCTCCCTTGAGAACGTTCAGGAGCTGCGGCAGCTCGTCCAGCTTCGTGCGACGCAGGAAGGTGCCGACCCGCGTGACGCGGTAGTCGTATGCACCGGTCACGCCCGGGCCGGCGCGGTCGGCTCCCTGGGCCATCGAACGGAACTTGTACATCGTGAACAGGCGGCCCCCGCGACCGACCCGCTGCGCTCCATAGATGGCCGCACCCGACGAGTCGGCCACCACCGCCAGCGCGATGACCAGACCAAGTGGCAGGAGCAGCACGATGGCCATTGTGCCCAGCAGCAGATCAACCCCGCGCTTCAGGACGGCCTGCCAGGTGTGCAATCGATCAGACCTCGACCGGCCGGCGGGCATCATCCAGGATCGTCAGCAGCGTGCTGGCCACGCGTTGCACCTGCTCGGCGGTCATGTCGGGCCAGATCGGCAGCGACAAGGTCCGCGCATAGATCGCCTCGGCCACCGGGAAGTCTCCGGGCCGGTAGCCGTAGGTGCGCTGGTAGTACGGATGGAGGTGGAGGGGAATGAAGTGCACGGCCGACCCGATTCCGGCATCGGCGAGCAGTTCGACCACGCGGGCACGCTCGGCCGACAACCCATCGAGACGCAGGCCAATGGCGTACAGGTGCCACGAATGGCGGTCGCGCTCGCGTCGAGGCGGAAGCTCCACCAGGGTGGATTCGCCCAGCGCGGCGTCGTACGCATTGGCGATGGCCGCTCGCCTGTCGGCCATCTCGTCCAGTCGAGCGAGCTGGACCAGCCCAATGGCAGCCGCCAGGTCGGTGAGGTTGTACTTGAACCCGGCCTCGGTGACCTCGTAGAACCAGCTGCCGCCCGCGCCATATCGGTTCCAGGCGTCCGCGTCGATACCGTGCAGGCGCATTCGCCTGGCGCGATCGGCGATGGCGTCGTCGTCCGTCACGAGCATCCCGCCCTCGCCACCGGTGGTCATCGTCTTGGTGGCATAGAAGCTGAACGCGGCCGCATCTCCGAGCCGGCCAGCCGGAACTCCCCCGACATCGGCGGGCAGCGCATGAGCGGCGTCCTCGAGGACACGGACCTCGGGCCCAGCCGTGGCGCGCAGCGGCCCCGTATCGACCGCCTGCCCCGCGTAGTGCACGGGCATGACAACCTTCGTCCGCTTCGTCAGGACAGAGCCGAGCGTCGCAGGATTGATCAGGCGGTCGTCGCCGACATCGGCCAGGACAACTCGAGCACCCAGGTACGCGCAGACCTCGCCACATGCGGTGAAGGTGAATGTCGGCACGATCACCTCGTCGCCGGGGGCTACCCCGAGCGCATCGAGCGCCAGGTGCAGCGCGGCGGTGGCCGAATTGACGGCCAGAGCGTGTCGAACGCCAAGACGCTCCGCGAAGGCGCTTTCGAAGGCATGTGTCCGCGGGCCAGTGGTGAGCCAGCCGGAACGCAGCACCTCGCCGGCGGCCGCAACCTCGCGATCGCCGATCGACGGGCGATGGAATGGGATCGGTTCGGAGCTGATCCTGTGTGCCCTCGCTTGACTTGGGGCGGCAGGCTACCCGGCGACGGTGCGGCGGGTCAACGGTACTCCGGTATGGGACTCGTCCGCTGAAATTCGACCGGTGCGGCGGTGCAGCGCCGCGGCGAGCTTCACGCAGGACCTGTTACTCGATCGGACGGTACGAACGTGACGCGGTGCCAACCGCCGCCACGACACCGACGATCATTCCCACCCCATAGCTGACATGCAGTGTCGCGAATACGAGTGGAAGCACTGCGAGCGACCTTCCTGGCACTGTCTGCCTCAACTTCAGGCTGGCGAAAAGGTCTGCCGCGAGGTAAGACACGGCGACGGCTGCGAGCCCGAAGCGGGCTGAGTCCCAGATGAGAGAGCTAGCACCGGCGATCAGGAACGCCCCCACGAGCAGTGCCGGCGCCAGCTGGCGCACCTGAACCTGTCTCGGGTGAAGCCTCAGCACCCGCACCTTCCAGAAGCCGTACTGGTAGTACTGGGATGCGAGGGAGCCCAGAGTCGCTCGATTCTTGTAGAAGCTCCGAATCAGCGGGTTCATGACGATTCGGCCGCCCGCATCGCGAAGGCGATAGCTGTGCTCGTCGTCTTGATTTCGTACGAACCGCTCGTCGAATGGGAACCGTCGATACGTCTCTACCCAGCACACGCCCATGAAGACGGTATCAACTTCTCGCTCTATGCGGCCCAGCCGAAATGCCGCCCCTCCAGTTCCGAATGGGGAGCTGAGGGCGGCAGCCACGGCTTCTCCGACAACGCCCACCCCGACCGGCGTGAAGTGGCCGCCGACCATTTCGGCACCAGTTCGCCGAAGGGTCTCCACGGCGTGTGTAACGTATGAGCGATCCAACTCTGCATGGGCGCTCACGATGCCGACAATGCCGCCACTCGCGCGAGCTACTCCCAGGTTCCAACCAGCGGATTGGACACGGCCCGGGTTCTCGAGCACGCGCCATGTCTCATGCCGAGCGCATATCTCCCCGGCAACTCGAGCCGAGTCATCGGTCGATTGACCATCCGCGACGATGACCTCGATGAGCGCACGGGGATAGTCCTGAGCCTCGATCGAGCGGAGGCAAGCGTCGAGGGCTTTCGCCTCGTTACGGACGGCGACGAGCAGGCTGACCGTTAGTGGCGGTGCAGGTTGGGCCGCTGCTGAGGTCTCAACTCGGTTGCTCAATGGGACCGGCTCGCGATCGTGAGTTCGCCATAGTGCGAGAAGGTGAATTCGGCGGGGTCGAGCGCGCCAAAGAAGGCGTCGTGCGCATCCTCGCCATGTAACTCAATCGCGATGTGATCTACCCGATCCAACCAAGATTCAAAACCTCGGCCGAATATCTCGACCTCTGCATGCTCCACATCGATCTTCAAAATATCGATGCGGTCGAACCCCGATGATTCCAGTAGATGTCCGATATCGGTCGCGATGAGGTCTGGGGCTTCGTTATCGCGCAGCGGCCGCACTTGGACAGCCCAGTCCCGGTCATCATCGGCGCCGCGTGACAGCTTGAGTCCGACCGCATGTGACCATACCGCCGTTCGTACTGCAGTCACTCTGGTGCCATAACCGCCAAGATTCTTTTGGAGCATGGCGAAGTTCCCCGGATCCGGCTCGACGGCAACCAGGTGCGCACTCGGGAATCGCGACAGGAAGAACGCCGACGTGTACCCGACGTTGGCTCCGCAATCGATGATGAGCTGCGGATGTGCGACATTGTCGAGACAGGCGTACTCCCGCTCGACGAATACCTGAGAGAAGACTTGTCGGTCACTTGTGTTCGCCCGCAACCAAAGCGGAAGGTCGGCACCAGTTGGGCGCAATTGATATGGAGTTCTGGCGGGCTCACGCCTAAGCAATCGGTCCAATGCCCGGACTGATCGCTCAACGAATAGATACCTGAACCCACATCTGATCCCGAGCTGCCGCAGGATCCCGGCAGTGCGGACCAGCACGTCAACAGGGCGGGTCAATGCGTGTTGTCCATTGCACGAATTCGTTCCGCGCTGCTCGTCCCAAACAGGGGACGTTGAGGCCTAAGCAAGACGCGATCTCATGGCGCGGCTGGCTCGGAGAACGGCGCGGGCAACGGGAGCGATTCGTCGCCGCGTCCTGAGTTGCAGCGATGGCCCCGGGATACGGCCGTCCCGCGTCATGACCCGGGCGCGGTAGTCCTGGACGAGGCGTTCTCGGATCTCCAGGAACCGTGGGTCCACCTCATCGCTCATGTTGCGACTGTGTCGGCGATACAGGTAGGTTGGCTCCGAGATCCGGACAAACCGGGCCCCGCGATAGGCGAGTTCGAGCCAACCGCCGAACATCATCGCCTTCTCAAGATCCACATTCCACACGTCCCGAGCGGCGTCCGTTGCGACGAGGCAGTGGTCGTTGACGGGGTTGTGATCGGAGAGCATGTCGCCGAGCCTCACCCGGTACGGAACGATTCGGCGCTGCGGGACGAGCTCCGCGTTCGTCAGCCAGTAGGCCGAATACGCTATGTCATAGCCCTCTGCGATGGCTTCAACGTGGGCTGCTACCCATCGTGGCAGCATGACGTCGTCGTCGTCGAAGAATGCGTAGTAGGTGGTGTCGACTGCGTTGAGCCCGATGAGTCGTGCAGCGGATGGGTTATTTCGGCCATCGTTCTCATCATTCCTCAGGTAGTCGACCCCGAGCGAGGCGGCGACGTCCCTGGTCTCTGACGATGGCGAACCGTCGTCCACGACCAGAATCCGAGTCGTAATGCGGCGCAGTGTGGCGAACTCGGCGCTCAACTGGATCGACCGCAGGGCAATCGCGAGCCACGCGGGGCGTTCGTATGTGGCGACGATGATGGTGACGGATACATGCGGCGTCGCCATCGCGGGAGCGTACTGCAATGCTCTCGTCATCGAATGAGCGCAAAGGAAGTCTTCCAAGGAGTTGGTCGCTCATGATTGCGTGCGATGACCGATGAGCCAACGCTCGCGGCAACAGCCGACGCCGCGAGAAGGGCCGACCAGGAATCGAGGGCGCCGGGGTTCGCGCGGCTAAGCCGCGACTCGTTCGTGTATGCCCTCGGCTCCATCCTGGGCAAGGGCATCGGCCTCGTGATGTTGCCGATTCTGACGAGGCTGCTCAGTCCGGCGGAGTACGGCCGCGTGGACGTCCTGTCCACGCTTGGGAGCGCTGCGATCTCCGGCCTTCTGGTGGGGATGGACGTCGCGGCCATGCGATTGTTCTTTGATGCCGCCGGTGCTCCCGAGCGTCGTCGCCTGCTGGTGACGTGGTGCGCGCTTGCCGGTGGCATTACCGTGCCCTTCGGCGTTGGTCTCATGCTCTTCTCGGGGACCTTGAGCGGCATCCTCTTCGCGACAGAATCGTATGGACCTGCCGTGGCTACCGTCGGGCTCTTGACGGTGTTCGGGACCTATCACCACATAGCGCTCACGACACTACGCGCCGCGGGACGGCCTGGCCTTTTCGCGGCAGTCAGCGCCGGGACTCTCCTGCTGAACGCCGGCCTCGCCATCTGGTTGTTACTCGCTTGGGATGACGGCGTCACAGCCGTTGTGGCGAGTCTGGCTGTCAGTCTCTTTGTAGCGGGGGCTATCGGCCTCTGGCTGGTGAGGGATCAGCTCGGGGGTGCTCCAGATCGGCAGGCGCTTCGGTCCTTGCTGCGCCTTGGGCTACCCCTTGCCCCAGCCGTCGCGGTGGTTTGGGCTGGCGAGTTCGCAAACCGGGCGATTCTGCTGGCCAACGACGGGCCGCAGGAGGTTGCATACCTGGCGGTCGCACTGAGGATCGCATCAGTCGCAGGGCTCGTGGTTGTCGGATTCCAGCTCGCATGGCAGCCCCATGCCTTCGCCGGGGGCTCGAGCCCGGACGCGCTCGCTCGACTGGCGCTCGAGGCGCGCCGCATTCTGATCGGCGTCGCTGCCGCTGTGGCGTTCCTCGCCCTGCTGGCGCCGGAGGTTCTTGGAACGGTCGGGGGATCGGCGTATGGCGCCGCGTTGCCCGCTGTCGGCGTATCACTCATCGGTGCCCTCGCTGCCGCCCTTTACCTCGTCACGTCGCTCCCGAGTGCGCTCGCCAGGCGGATGAGTGATCTCGGGATCGCGTCAACGGTCGGTGTGGCAACCTCGGTGGCCGCGAATGCCGTGCTCGCCAGCAGATGGGGTGCAGTGGGCACCGCGGCCGCGCTCCTCATGAGTCCGTTGATAGCCGCGTTTGTCGTGTACGCCCTCGGATCGAGACATCTGGTCCTGCCAATTCGATGGGCGCGCCTGTCTCTCACGTTGGGTCTCGTGATGCTCGTGACGCTTGTCGCGACTCTTCCGCCCGGCGGTGCACCGGCTGCGATCCGGCTGATGCTGGGAGTGGTCGTCCTCCTGGCGCTCAGTGCGGAGGGTACCCTAGGGGAAGTGGTCAGATATGTTCAGCATCGAGCGAGACGTTGATTCGATGGCCGAAGGAGTCGATCCTACCCTCAGCGAAAGGACGGACCTCGACGCGGAACGCGTCCGCAAGGAATACGCGCGACGGTCGACCGACCGGCGACTGCACCGATACTACAAACGAGTGGACGCTGCCCTGGGTCGCCAACATGCCCATCGCCGAGCAAGGATCGTCGAAGCGCTCGACTCCCTGGGGCCGCGTCCATCACAGCGGGTACTTGACGTTGGGTGCGGCCGCGGCAGCGACCTGGCGGATCTCATCCGGGAAGGGTTCGCCCCGGAGAATCTCGTGGGCCTGGACCTCCTGAACGGCGATCTCGCGACCGCGCGAATGCAGACTCCCGGCGTCTCGTTCGTGCTCGGGAACGCAGCCGACCTGCCATTTCCAGATGACGCCTTCGACGCAGCCATGTTGATCACGGTGCTCTCTTCGATCGTGGACGACGAGGTAAGGGCGCAGGTGGCGCGCGAGGTTGTGAGAGTTGTGCGTCCGAACGGCTGCATCCTTTCCTACGACTTCCGAATCGTCGGGGACAAGAATCCACACGTCGTTGCAATTGATGAAACGGAGCTGGCCCGGCTGTTCGGCACAACCGGGACCACGACGTACGAGCGACACGCCCTGAGCCTCAGCATCGCCAGTCGTGTCCCGCCCTGGCTGGCGGATCTCCTCTCGAACGTTCAGCCGCTTCTTCGCTTCATATTGGCAGTCACACGCACAACAGCAGGCGACGATCGCGTCGACAGGCTGGCCGAGTCGGGGCGAGCGGTCGAGCTTGATCGGATTCGGAAGGCTTACGCGGGCTACGCGGATTCTGGGTATGACGCTCGTTGGTCTGGGCGTGAACCCGGGATGTCGATCGTCGCGGCCGAACGGGATCAGTGGCTCGTGGAGGCGCTGCGACCGCTCGGATCGGCTGTTGTCGTTGACCTCGGTTGCGGGGATGGCAACGTGGCTACCACTCTTGACCGTGCTGGCATCCGACCGTCTAGATATCTCGGCGTGGACCTCATGCCCGCACGAATTGCTCAGGCGTCTGCGGAAGTTCCGTGGGGAGAATTCCACGTTGCCCCAGCCGATGAGGTGCCACTGCCCGACCGTGCAGCAGACGCGATCGTGGCAATGACGTTGCTCTCCTCGGTCTTGGATCTCTCGCTCCGGGAGCTGATTGCCGGCGAGATACGTCGGATTCTGCGCCCGGGTGGACATCTTCTCGTCTACGACCTCCGCATCCCCAGCCCTCGGAATTCGACATTAAGGCCGGTGCTCCCGCGGGAACTTGCGAATCTGTTCCCCGGTTGGCCGATGGTCTGGCGTTCGTTGACTCTGCTGCCTCCCATTGCCCGCACTCGCCTCGCCGGGGGGCCTTTGAGGTATCGCCTGCTGCGTGCGGTTCCGTTGATGCGCTCGCATATCGCGGCGGTCTTGACAAAACCCGGATGACGAACAGCTCGGTCGACATCCTGCTCGTGGGCGACCTGGGGAGCACGCACATTCGTCGACTGGCCACGACCTTGGGCGATCGGGGCGTCCGTGTGGAGGTCGCCACGTTCGGTGGCCAGCCGATCGCGGGCATCGCCACCCATCGGCTGGGCGGTGGGGGCCGCCCCAAGGCGCTCCGGTATCTCGTCGCCATCCCACGCCTGAGGCGGATCATCCGTAGCCGTTCACCGCGGCTGGTGCACGCCCACTATCTGTCGAGCTTCGGTCTGATCAGTGCGATCGCGATCGCGATCGGCTTGGCCCCACGTCGTGCCAGGCCGCCACTGATCCAGACCGCCTGGGGCACGGACCTTCTGGTGACCGCGCGGCGATCGTCCATCCGCCGCAGCTTGGCTCGATTCGCACTTCGGCGTGCAGCCGCGATAACGGGGGACAGCCGCGACCTGCTCGACATCGCGACGCGACTTGCCCCCGGCACGCCGACTCATCGGTTTGTCTTTGGACCGCCGGCCGCGTTGCTGACCGTCGATCGCGCGCCGAGGCAAGTCGTCGTCTCGACCCGGCGCCTCGACAGAGATACTCGCGTCGATCTCGTTGTTTCAGCATTCCTCGAGGCTGGCCGGTCTCACCCAGCGCCAATGAACGGCTGGCGGCTCATCGTCGCAGGCGACGGCGCAGCATCCGCTCTCGTGCGCAAGATCGCGAACGGTGTGCCATCTGTTGAGTTTGTCGGCCAACTCGAGGGCGTCGCCGTGCACGACCTGCTGGCAACCGCGCGCGTCGCCGTCTCGGTCCCGGTGAGCGATGCGACGAGCGCCTCGCTTCTCGAGGCGCTGGCGGCGGGTCTACTGCTCGTGGTCAATGACCTGCCAGCAAATCGGGAGTGGGTTGATCCCACGACGGCAGAGATCGTCCCGCCTGATCCCTCCGTCGCCGAGCTCGCCGATGCGATTGCTCGCGCCGTGGCCCGTCCACTATCGAGATCGACCGCTCGAGCGGCGGTTCGCGACGTCACATGGGAGGCGCAGGTCACGGGCCTCCAGGGGCTCTACGCAGCCGTTACGGCAGAGGCAGGTCCGGCTCGACCACATCGATCCGCGGCTGGCTGAACGGTCCGCCCAGGGGGTGGTCCAGGATCGGGATCTGCATGCCGGCCAGCTTCATGCCGCCACCGATCAGCAGCACGAGCAGCAACAGCACGAACAGGACGCGCCCGAGACCTAGGGTACCCCGGTAACTTCGGGGTCCGGCACCTCGGTCAGCTCCAGCAGTGCACGGACGCCGGGCGAGGTGAAGTAGCGGTCCGGCGAGGCGGGGAAATCGGTCCCCAGGTAGCCGTTCAGCAGGATCGGCATCAGGTTGACCGGGGTCGTCGCATCGGCCAGGAGGCCCGGCAATTGGGGCGTGACAGCCGCGAAGAAGTTGCCGAAGCGTGCCTGGAGATCGGTCGGGTCGTAGTAGTAGTAGCCGTGGTCGGACATGACGATGATCACCGGATCGGGACGCCGGTTGGACGACTGCAGCAGCCCCACCGCCGTCAGCAGGCGCCGGTTCAGGTAGGACAGCTCGTCGGCATAGGCGGCCGCCAGCTCGGCATCGGTAAACCCGAATCCCTCCACCGTCGGCGGGTCGAACAGGCGCGGATCGAGGGTCAGCGGCCCGCCATCGGCGTCGATCACCAGCGGCAGGTGCGGGGCCGGGATGTGGACCCAGGCGAAGATCGGCGCGTCGCGGGTCTCCGTCGCCAGCGCCTCCAGGTCGTCGAACTGGTTGAGGATGCGGTCGTGCTGCGGGAAGGTGAAGATCCCCGGCATCAGCCACCCCAGCGGATCCAGCAGCCAGGTGCGCTTCAGGACGTCACGCTCCAGGTCGTTCATCTCGCCGTGGTCCAGGATCCGATCCGCCACGCCGCGCAGCACCACCGCCTCGTAGCCGGGGTTCGTCGCCACGACCTGGTAGCCGGCGGCGTGCAGCGCGGTGAACGCCTCGCCCTGAACGAGCGCGTCGCGCAGCGGATTCACGTGCCCTCCGGTCATACCGATCAGCGGCTCGATCGCCGGCACCTCGTCCAGGTGCCGCATCTGGAACATGGAGGCGAGCGTCAGCTGGGTGAAGACGTAGTTCGAGTGGCTCTGCTCCGCCACGTCGAAGCCGCGGCTCGCCAGCTCCTCGATGAACGGCGCGTTGTCGATGTCGAAGATGCGCTCCAGGACGTCTGCGCGCGGGTAGCCGTCCACCAGGATGAGGTAGATATCCGGCAGCTCCGCGACGGTCGGCGCAACCTCGACCGGCTCGGGCGAGCGCAGGGCATTGGAGATGGTGGTCGGCATGTCGGGCCCGGCGTAGAGGACGATCACGACCACCACCAGCACGGTCGCAAGCTGATTCAGGACCGATGTCGCCGGCTTGCGCAGCAGGCGCCGCCCGCGTCGCGCCCGGATGAGCTGGACCCCCGGCAACGCTACGGCGAGGGCGAAGGCCAGCGCGAGGACGACCACGGTCACGCTGGGGCCGACTGTCGCCCGCAGCCCTTCCCAGGCAAAGTAGATGGGCAGCAGGCTGATGCTGGCGACGACCAGGGCAGTGGCGAAGAGCCCGCCCAGCCACCGGTCTCGCGTGACTGTCCAACAGATCAGGGTCAGCGCCACAGCGACCACCACTGCCACGACCAGGGAGCGCAAGAACCCAGCCGGTTCAATCTTGTTGGCCAGCGCCACCTCCAGCACCCAGGCCGCGGCGATCAGCGCGGGGTGCAGGATCCAGCGTGGGCCGGGCGGGTCCTCCCGCAGGGGCGGATTCATCGGCGCTAGGGTAGACCCCGATGCCGCCCGCCAACCGTCCGCACCGCCTTGTCCTCCTCCTGTCGGTGGCGCTTGGCGTGGCGGTCGTTATGGCGACGCGCCTGGGGGCGGAGCTGCCAGCCCCGCTGCCGCTGCCCAGCGTGGATCCGGGCGCCACCGTGCTCCTGGCGGTTGGCGACACCGGCTCGTGCGACGGCGACTACGACGAGGCGGTCGCCTCGCTGGCCGCCGCCTTGCCCGGCACGATTGCCCTGCTTGGGGATCTCGCCTACCCGGACGGGTCGTCCTCGGATTTCGCGAACTGCTTCGATCCTGCCTGGGGCCCGATGCTCGAGCGCATCCGCCCCGCTCCCGGCAACCACGACTACCAGACAACAGATGCAGCGGGCTACTTCTCGTATTTCGGAGCCGTGGCCGGCACGCCGGGCGCCGGCTGGTACTCGTATGAGCTGGGGACGTGGCACGTGGTGGTGCTCGACTCGAACTGCGAGTTCGTGGGCTGCGCCGCCGGCTCGGCGCAGGTGACCTGGCTCGAAGCGGACCTCGCCGCGCACCCCGCCGCCTGTACGCTCGCCTACTGGCACCACCCGCGCTGGTCCTCTGGGCGCCACGGCGACCACGACTTCATGGACCCGATCTGGGACGTCCTCGCCGCCTCCGGCGCCGACCTCGTGCTTGCCGGGCACGACCACGACTACGAGCGCTTCGGCCCCATCGACGGGATGCGCTCCTTCGTGGTCGGCACCGGTGGGCGGAGCCTGTACCAGCAGTTCCGCCCTGGCCACGCGGCTACCGAACGGCACGCCAGCGACGCCTTCGGGCTGTTGATGCTCACCCTCCAGGACGCCGGCTACCAGTGGCGCTTCGTCCCCGCCGCCGGCAGCACGCTCGTCGACGCTGGGACGGCTGAGTGTCGCTGACTGGTCCGCTTTGACGAACAGAGCGGCCACACCTAGGATCGGCCACATGACCCGCGGCCCAGCCCCTTCACCCGACCACGAGGGCGCCATCGCGTCGGCGCCGTATCGGAGGCATCGGCGCATCCATCGGTCCAAGAGCCATCCGCGGCCGAGAATCCTGCAGCTCCTCGCCACCGGGGGGAACGGCGGGGCGCAGGAGAGCTACTCGGGCCTCCTCCTGCGCCTGGACCGATCCGCCTACGAGATCCGTGCCCTCTCCCTCTCGAGCGGCAGTGCCGTGCAACGGCTGCGGCGCCTGGGCATTGAGGTTGAGGTGATCGTCGAGGCAGATGACAAGGCCGCCGTCCGCGAGCTGGCCTCGTACCTGCGCCGGGAGGAGATCGACCTGCTGCACGCCCACATGTACCGCGCCGAGGTGATCGGGGCGCGGGCGGCCGTGGCGGCCGGCACGCCGGTGGTCATGGCCACGGTGCACTCGTCGCGCGTCCGCTCGGCGACGGACGTGGCCACCCTGGCCGCGCTGACCCCGGTGATGGACCGTCTGATCGTCCCGTCCGCCTCGATTGCGGCCAAGGTCCGCGCCGAGGGCCGCGGCGGAGCGGCCTTCACGGTCGTTCCGAACGGTGTCGACCTGGCCCGATTCGACCTGCCGCTCACCGCCCGCGCGCTGCGCCACGAGTTCGGCATCCCGCATGGCGCCCCGTTGCTGGGCGTGGTGGCGCGGCTCGAGCCGGAGAAGGGGCACAGATACCTGATCGAGGCGATGCCCGCCATCCTGCGCGGCGCGCCGGAGACGTGGATGGTGATCGTGGGCGAAGGCTCGCTCGACGCGGAGCTGCGCGCCCAGGCGGCCGCGCTGCCGGCGCCCGCGCCCGAACGCATCGTCTTCACCGGTCGCCGCGAGGACGTGGCCGCCATCACCGGCGAGATCGACGTCGCCGTCCTTCCCTCCCTGCGTGAGGCGCAGGGCATCTCCATCCTCGAGGCGATGGCCCGCCGTCGTCCGGTGGTGGCGTCCGCGGTCGGCGGCATCCCCGAGGTCCTGACCGATGGCCTCGACGGCCTCCTCGTCCCGCCCGCGGACGCCGCCGCGCTAGCCGAGGCCAGCATCCGGCTCGCCTGCTCGCCCGAGCTGCGGCGTCAGCTCGGTGAGGCGGGCCGCGCCACGGTCGAGGCCCGCTTCAGCCTGGACGCCATGGTGCGCCGATACGAGGAGATCTACGGCGAGGAGCTTGTCCGCGCCGGTGCGCTGCCCCTGCCACGCACCTCGGGCCGCGCCCCGGCAGGTGTCCAACCGGCCGGACGCGGCGCCCTCGAGGTGCCGCCGCTCTAGCGAGCCATCTGTGCGGTTACCACGTATCGTGGTTCAACAGCACATATGAGCCCCTCGGCGTGTCCTGGCACCACATGGCGTGGTGCGGGCAGCGCGAATGCGCTCGAATCCCCTCGAATCGCGGCTCCCACGTGCTGATGAACAACTATGCGTGGTATCCCGACGAAGCGGCGCTACTCCCCGAAGCCGTATTCGCCGATGAGGGGCACGAAGACCACCGGGTCCCGACGTGAGCTGACCAGCTCCGAGCCCTGGCGCTCCACCACGGTGAGCTCCTGGTGCACCCGGGTGCCGACCGGCATCACCAGCTTCCCGCCGTCGGGCGCCAGCTGCTCGAGCAGCGGCTGCGGGACCGATGGGCCGGCCGCGGTCACGATCACCGCGTCGTACGGCGCGCCGGCAGGCCAGCCTCGGGTGCCGTCGCCGACCACCAGCCGAACGCTGTCATAGCCAGCGTCAGCGAGCAGCTTCGCCGCACGCTCGGACAGCTCCGCGTGGCGCTCGACGCTGACCACGGATGCCCCCAGCTCGGCCAGGATGGCAGCCTGGTAGCCACTCCCGGTGCCTACCTCGAGCACTTTCGCCCCGGTCCAGCCGGCAGCGGGACGCGCGGCATCGGTCATCAGGGCGACGATGTACGGCTGGGAGATCGTCTGTCCGGCGGGGAGTGGCAGGGCCTCATCGGCATAGGCGCCGTCTGACTCGACGAACAGGTGCCGCGGCACGGCCAGGAAGGCGCGGAGCAGATCGGGATCGTCCAGTCCGCGGGAAGCAATCTGGTCGCGGACCATGCGCGATCGCGCCAGGTCCATCGGCTCATCGCGGGGACGACGGCGGAGGCGGAGCCAATCCATCCGCAACTCCGCGAGGAGGTCGGGACGCTAGGCCTTGGCGGGAGCCGCAGCCCGGCTGCGCGTGCGCCCGTTTCCGGTCCTGGCGGCGGGAGCGTCCGAGTCCTCGTCAGACGCCGGCCCGGAGTCGAAGGCGCCCAAGGTGGCGGCGTCGAGGAGATCATTGAGGAGCCGATCGGCCCGCTCGCGCACCAGGCGCCGCGTCTCTCGACCGGAGCGAGGCGCGAGCAGCACGCCGACCGCCAGCCCCATGAAGAAGAAGCGGATCGCGATGCGAACGCGACTGAACATGAATGCAAAGCCTCGTGAGATTCAGGAATCGAGGTCCCAAGGATATCACCGATGCCTTTAGGGCCTACATTCCGGCCCAGAGGCGCCTCGGTATGCGTGCATCCAGAGCACTGGCCTGCGAGGGAAGTCTGATCGCGCGACGGTTTCAGTCGTCGGGTCGGAGCAGAAGCACCAACGCAGGGTCATCTACGTGACCCGCGACGCAGCCACCCGAGATACTGTCTCCGGCCCGAAAGACTGTGGCTCCTCACACATACAAGCGATCAGACGCCAGTCATAGTCAGGCCGCAGGGCGAAGAGTAGGCTGGACCTGTGGTTGACCGGGGAGGGACTATCCAGCGGTTCGCCGCGGCGACTGCCGGAGTGGCGCTTGTACTGGCCGTCAGCGCATGCAACGCCACACCCCCATCGGCGATCTCAGAACACAGCGCAGTCCCCTCGGCTGCGAGCCCATCGCCGACAGTGTCTCCTGCGCCCTCCACGTGGCCCATGATCGCGCCCTCGCCGGCGACCGTGCCAGCGCAGCTCGACTTCGCCACGCTCGGCTTCTGGACCCTAGAACAGCCGATGGCAGCAGTCGATCTATCCCTGAATCATCTGCGCGTCGGGACGCTCGATGGACGCGTCGCCAAGACGATTGACCTGCACCACCCCGGGATTGGGCCCGTCAACCTGCCGCTGCAACCCCAGCCGACGGGCCCGGCGGGCGGGCGCATGCTGTACGTCGCCGATGATGGCCACCAGGCGATCCTGCATGTCGTGTCGGTCGCGAGCGGCGCCGACATGGAGCTGCTGACCACGACGGCGTTCATTGCGGCGTTGGCCCTCGATCCGTCGGGGACCAGCGCGTATGCCGTCACGCTGGACCGGACCGACGGCGTGTTCGTTGCCGTGGAGGCGGTGCCCACCGCCGGCGGTGAAGCGCGCCCAATCATCACCGTCGCGGACCTCGCGCCGGACGCGGCCACGCCGTACGCCCCCGTTTCCGGGCTCAGCCTCTACCCGCGCCTCGCGGTCTCAACCGATGGGCGCTGGATCGCGCTTGCGAGCTGCCGACCGAGCGGCTGTGACCTAGTCGCCGTCCCCGCAGGTGGTGGTCCCCTGAGAGATTGGCCGAGTTTCGCCTTCGACGACCAGATCGTGGGAGTGGCGGGCGACCTGCTGATCGGATCGAGCTCGTGCGGCGAACCGTTGTGCGATGGATTTGCCATTGACCTGCGCACGGGAGACCGCCAGCCGCTGGGCGGGACGGGATACGTCTTCGATCCGCTGCAGCTGATCGCCGGTGCGCATGGCCCGCTCGTCCTAGGCTACGGCGCCGACTCTGCCATGGGCGATTGGCAGATGGAGGCGCTGGACCTGACCAATCGCACCCGAAGCAGCGTCTTCGCCGCATCGTTCCAGCCGGTGGGGGGGCTCGCTGAGTGGCAGCAGGCCGAGCTGCCGGCAGGTTGGTTCCTGATCTACCGCAACGTCGACGCAGCACCGGCTCCCTATCCGGACTACAGTGCGGGCACCCTCGGAGGCGCGGCTGAAGTGCCACTGCCGATCATGTCGTTCCCCGAGCGCAAGACCGGCTAATTCGTCTGGCGAGCTACCCGCACACTCGCTCACCCTCGCGCCCCGTCCCCACTGCGGCCTAGGGCGCCGGCGTCGGACTCGCGGTAACTGATGCCGAAGCCGATCCCGATGCGCTCTCAGACGCAGTTGCGCTCGCCGAACCGGACTCGGAGGCTGACTCAGCAGCCGATGGCGACCCGCTTGGCGACCCGGACTCCCCGCCACTGGGAACCGGCGTCGCACTCGGCGATGGGATGGGGCTCGGCGTCGGAGAGAGGCTGGTCGGGAAGCCGGCGAACGAGAGGGCGAACATCAGCACGAAGATGAGCACCACCACGGCCACCCAGATCCGCCCGATGCTGTCACTCCGCGGCGGCAGCGCGCCGCGGTATCCGGCGGTCGGCGCCTCGCCACGGCCTCCCGCCTCCGTGCCACGCCGCTGATCGGTCATGTCTCTCCCATCAAGAAAGCCGCCGGTCCGGCGGCGGGGCGAAGGGTAGCAATGTTATCGGGCCCCGCGCATGGCGGGCACCAGCAGCCCGCCCAGTCCTGCCACCGCGATCAGCCCGCCACCCAGCATCAGCACCTCCGCGGCCCCGATCAGACCAGCCAGCCAGCCGGCGAGGCCCATCGACAGCGCCATCGCCCCGAACGTCAACGCCTGCCTGCTCGACACCACCCGCCCGAACAGCCGCTGCGGCGTCCGCTCCTGGAACAGCGTGATGGTGGGCACGAGATACAGCATGTTGGCCACCCCGATCGCGAAGAAAAGGGCAATCGCCACCTGCGGGCTCCTGGTCAGCCCGGCGGCGATCATGGAGGCTCCCAGGCTGACGAAGCCCACGATCGTCATCGGGCCCTTGGGGACATCCGTTGCGAGCCAGCCGATCGCCACTCCGCCCACGACGCTGCCGAGCCCCAGCGAGGCCATCAGCCAGCCGTAGTTCTCCGGGAAGGGCAGGAAGGATTGGTCCAGCACGCGCTGCGCGTAGATGAGGGAGCACACGATCTCGGCCCCGAAGGCGAGCTGCGCCACGGTGCTGACCACGGTGTTGGCCAGCAGCTCGGCCTGGTGGGTCAGGAAGCGCCAGCCCTCCGCCATCTCGCGCCAGATGGCCCGCACGCTGAACTTCTCGGTCTCCAGGTCCTGTCGTGGGACGACCATGCCCCAGATCAGGATGGCGCTCACGATGTACGTCGCCGAGTCGAGCACGAAGGCGGCGCCGATGAGCCCGGCCAGCCCCGCCACGATGACCGCGGCCACGGGGTACCCCAGCAGATCGGCCAGCGTCTCGTTCACGCTCGAGGCCGAGTTGGCGGTGACCAGCCGCTCCTCGTCCACGATGAGCGGCACGATGGCGGTCTTGGCCGGCCGGAAGAGGAGGCCAACCGTGGCGACCGCCAGGGCGATCGCATACACGAAGCCGATGTGCACGTTGATGGCCACCGGCACCAGCAGCACCAGCCCCGCCCTGACCAGGTCGCAGACGATCATGGTGCGG
>CAZDAV010000001.1:11676-32979 GCA_964503725.1 uncultured Steroidobacteraceae bacterium | reverse complement strand
CGAGCTCCACGGTCCCGTGGAACCGACGAACGACCTTTGGCTGAGGCTCAGGGCTGACGGGGCTGAATGGCTGCGGCGCGCCATCGCCTCCGGAATGTGGAACTAGCTGGAGACCATGCAACGGCGAGTTGCTGAGTAGGCATCCCCCTGACACCCCGCGTTCGTGACCGTATACCTGAGGCGATTGCGCTCGGCTCCCCACGCTCGTAGCACAGCGCTCAGGCGGAAATGCTTGACATGCAAGAGGTCACTGGTTCGAGTCCAGTGTCGCCCACCAAGACCTCCACGTGCCGCGCTCGCGAACGCACAAGTCCGTGGCGCGACAAATCGCGATCCGGCTACCCTAGAGGCGGGCTCACCGAACATTCACCGAGGACAATCGTGAGTTTCTGGAAGCTGGGACGCCGCAAGGCTCCTGCACCGCCGTTACCGGCGCCGGCGGCATTGGCCGCCAAGACGATGTCGGTCGTTGAACTCTGGACCGCAAACGAGCGTGTGACGGTGGCCATGGACCTGGGCAGCGCCGATCAGGGCACGGTTCGGTTGACCGATGCGCTGAATGGCGATCCGCTGGTCCCCATGGTCCGGCTTGATCCTCCCCCCGACCGAGGGGCAACGTCCGTCGAGCTGCGACCGGATCAGCCGTGGCACGACGTCGACGTGGAATCCGTTCTCCTTGCCTTTCCTCCATGGCAGCCGACCGATCCACGCCGACGGCTGCATCGGCCACGCCAGCTGATCGACCTGACCATCGGCCCATTCGAGGTGTCCGGCTCGGTCGCCATCCCGCCCGGCGCGCAGGCCGCCGGCTTCCTGTTTCGCCAGAGGGCGCGATTTTCGCCGGTGACACGCGCGACGCTGCGCGACTCCCGGTCAGAGGTTTTCGAAGAGCGTGCCGAGGTGGTGCTGGTCAACCTGCACCGGGTGGAGGTCATGCGAGACGTTGGTCTCGGCACGAGCGCCGATGAGGAAGCCGATACCGACGCTGATTCGGAAGGAGCCTCCAAGGGCGAAGCCCAGCCGCAGTAGCTCGGCGTCAGGCCTCGGTGCCGAGCATGAGGGCATTCCGGACCCGATCGGCCTCGTCGGCATCTGCCAGGCGAACGAGCCAATTCGGTTCCAGGTCCCGCGCGAGCGAGCCCAAGTCGTCCGTTGCCAGCTCGCCCATCAGGCCGTTGCCACACAGAGTGAGCAGGACCGATCCCATCTCGGGGTCGTACCAGCTCCCCGAGCGGGTGTGAATGGTGGTCACGGCAGCGCTGCGGCCTTCGTCGCTGACCGCCTGGTCCAGACCGTCTGCCAACGCGACGATGCGAGCAAAGATGGGGATCGTCTCGCCCGCCAGCCCCATCGGCAGCCCGCGACCATCCCAGCGCTCGTGGAGGGCCATGATCGTGACCGCGACCTCCGGCCCGAGGCCGGCGTGGGTGGCGAACTGTGCCCCGCGCCGCACGCGCTGGTGCTCGGCTGCGCGACGCTCCTCGTCCGTTCCGCGGACGGTGGGCATGAGACGGCGCAGCATCGCCGGACGGGGGCGGTTCGGATCGAGGTCCGAGACGCTGCCGCCGTCGTGCAGCAGGGCCGCGTAGAAGAGCCCAAGCCGATCGCGATCGCTGATGCCGAGCGCCTCGGCCAGGCGCATCGCCACAAAGCAGGTGCGGACCGCGTGCCCGCTCCGCTCCCCGGCCAGGGCGTCGAGGGTTGGTGCCAGTTCGATGAGGAGGTCGGCCATGCGCTGCGGATTGCGCGCCGCGCCCTCCCCGCGATGGGGCGCAGATGGCTGACGGGCGGTCGCCTGAGTTCGCATGGGAGCAGTCTCGGCCGCGCGATCCGCCCCGTGAATCACCCCAAGGTACCCCCGGGTACCGCTCAGACCGCCATGGCGTCCTCGATCGCGGAACGTGTGGGCATCCCGCCCCTGGCTCCCGGCACGGTGACGCTGATCGCCGCGGCCGTGTTCGCGGCGACAATCGCCTCGCGGAGTGGCCGGCCCTCCGCCAGCCAGGCGGCCAGCACGCCGGAGAAGGTATCGCCGGCTCCGGTCGCGTCGGCGACCTGAACCCGATGGGCGGCGAACTCGATCCGCTGCTCTCCGTCGGCGAGCAGGGCACCGGCAGGCCCGCGCGTCACCACAATAGGCCCGGCTCCAGCTCGCCGGAGCACGTCGAGGGCCGCCTCCATGCCGGTGGCATCCGTGGAGGCCAGCAGCTCGGCCTCGTTCGGCGTCAGGATCGGCGCCTGGGCGAGCAGGGCCGCCGGCAGTCGGCGTGCCGGGGCCGGGTTCACGACCGGCACCATGCCGAGTCGTATTGCAGCTGCGACGGCCGCCGTCACGGTCGCCATCGGGATCTCAAGAGAGGCAAGCAGGACGCCAGACCCGGCCGCGAGTCCGGCCAGGGCCGCGTCGTCGGCACTGACGTCTGCGTTCGCTCCCGGCGCGACCACGATCTGGTTCTCGCCGTCTGTCGCGACGGCGATGATCGCAACGCCCGTCGGCGTCTCCACGCGCCGGACCCGGCTGACGTCAATGCCCTCGCCCTCCATTGCTGCCAGCGATTCGTCCCCGAACGGGTCGGAGCCGACCGCCCCGACCATCACCACGTCTGCGCCGGCGCGCGCTGCTGCGACCGCCTGGTTCGCCCCCTTGCCGCCGAAGTGGCGAGCATAGCTCCCGCCCAGGACCGTCTCGCCAGGGTGCGGCAGGCGATCGGCGGTCACGACGAGATCGACGTTGATGGAGCCGACCACCACGACGCGCCCCATCGCTGCAGCCCGCGGCTCGGTCAGGCTGCCGCGGCAGCTGCGGCCACGGCGACCGGCAGGGCTGTCGCCAGGCGCTCGAACTGCCCGATGTCGTTGTACGCCGCCGCGCTGATCCGAACCAGGCGACGCCACCCAGGGCCGTCGGGACGCTGCGGCCAGGGCGTGACCATCACCTGCATCCCGCGCTCGAGGAGGATCTCGTGCACCGGATCGTCGTACAGGTCGACGCCCTGGACGCGGCCGGGTCCCTGCTCGAGCGGCAGCGGCACCGAGGCCATGCTGCCGATCATCTCGTCGGGCGCCGGTGCCGGGATGCCGAGCGTCGCGCACAGCACGTCGCGAGCCGCGAGGGCCATCCCTCGATTGCGCGCACGCAGAGACTCCCAGCCGCCCGGCAGGAGGCTTTCACCGAAGCGGATGGCGGCCGGCACGGCGAGATAGGAGGAGAGATCCGCGGTGCCGGTCCAGTCGAACTCGGCCCGGAATCGGCTGATATCGCGTCGCGGCGAGTTTGCGCCGTGGCTGATGGCCAGCGGGCGGATGAACGGCTGGTGATCAGGGGACACCCAAAGGAAACCGGATCCCTTTGGTGCGCAGAGCCACTTGTGCAGGTTGGCGGTGTAGTAGGTGGCGCCGAGTGCACCGATGTCGACGGAAACCTGCCCCGGCGCGTGGGCGCCGTCGACCAGCGTCTCGATGCCCCGTGCCGCAAGCTCACTCACCAACCGTTCGACCGGAAAGACGAGCGCCGTCGCAGAGCTGATGTGATCGAGCACGGCCAGGCGGGTTCGCGGCGTGACCGCCCCGAGCACGGCCGTCACCACCTCATGCGGATCGTCGATCGGGAATGGCACGGCGGCGATGACCACGCGCGCACCGTCCCGATCCGCGACGAACTCCATTGCGTTCTTGGCCGCGTTGTAGGCGTGGTCGGTCGTCAACAGCTCGTCGCCGGATCCGAAGCGCAGCGAGCGCAGCACGGTGTTGAAGCCGGCGGTGGCGTTCGGGATGAAGGCCAGGTCGTCCGCATCGGCGCCGACGAAGGCGGCGAGTGCCTGCCTGGCCTGGTTGAGGGCCGCCTCGAGGTCGGCCGAGAAGAAGCGAACCGGCTCAGCCTCCATCCGATCGCGCCATGCCTGCTGGTCGGCCATGACGACGCGGGGCGTCGCGCCGTACGAGCCGTGGTTCAGGAAGTCGACCGCCGGGTCCAGGTTCCAGTGCTGCGCGAACTCGGAGGGCATCGCGGGCTATCGTAAACGGATGCCCGTGTTGGTCGACGACCTCCCTTCGCCGCGCGGAATCATCTTCGACCTGGACGGCACCCTCGTCGACACGGTCGAGACCCGCATCCGCGCCTGGCTGAATGTGTTCGAGGCCGAGGGGATACCGGCGACGAGGCGGCAGGTCGCCGAGCTGATCGGGTCGGACGGGCGACAGCTGGCGCGAGATGTCGCGGCCGCCGCGGCGATCGTGCTGGCGGAGGGCCGTGACGAGGCGATCGATGCTCGATGCGGCGCGCTCTTCGCGGAATGGAACACCGATCCGCGCCCGCTGCCGGGGGCCACCAGCTTGATCGCGCGCCTCGAAGTTGCGGGCGTTCCGTGGGCGATCGCCACCTCCAGCCGCCGGGAGCAGGTGGCCGCCTCGGTCGCCGCCCTGGAACTGCCCCGTGCACCGCTCGTCGTGGACGGCACCCACGTCGCGCACGCGAAGCCGGCTCCGGATCTGCTCCTGTTGGCAGCACACGAGCTCGGCATTGATCCCCCCGAATGCTGGTACGTCGGTGACGCGACGCCCGACATGCGCGCCGCCGTGGCAGCAGGGATGGTCGCCATCGGCGTGCCGACCGGGGCGGTCGACGAGAACGCCCTCCGTGCTGCCGGCGCGGATCGAGTCGTGGCTTCGCTCGGCGACATCGTCATCTGAGCGCTCTGTCATCATCGGGCCGATGCCGCTCGAGGCGTATCGGTCCAAACGGAACTTCGCGCGCACACCCGAGCCCGAGCCGGGATCCGTCGGAGCGGGGGCAGGGCGCTTCGTCGTGCAGCGCCATCGGGCCAGCCGCCTGCACTACGACCTGCGGCTCGAGGTGGGCGGCGTGCTCGTCTCGTGGGCCGTGCCGCGGGGGCCGTCGCTCGACCCGGATGAGCGGCGGATGGCGATGCGCACCGAGGACCACCCGATCGAGTACCTCACCTTCGAGGGGGTCATCCCGAGCGGCGAATACGGCGCCGGCGACATGATCGTGTGGGACTGGGGCACGTTCGTCCCCGAGGAGACGGATGATCCGGCAGGATCGCTGCAGGCCGGTGAGCTGAAGTTCCGCATCAACGGCGATCGGTTGCGAGGACGGTTCACCATCGTCCAGACCGGCGGAAAGCGTGACGCGTTCGGACGGATGTCTGAACCCGGTCAATGGCTGCTGATCCACAAGCGGGACGAGTCGGCGGTTGCGGGCTGGGATGCCGAACAGCACGCCGCCAGCGTCAAGAGCGGCCTCACCAATGACGAGCTCGCCAGCGGGATGGCGCCACGCCTCTCGGCCACGCCGCCCGAAGCGGAGGCGGCGCCCGACTTGTCGGCGGCGCGGCCCGCGGCCCTGCCGGACTTCGTGCCCCCGATGCTGGCCACCCTGGCGGACGGGGCTTTTGACGATCCCGATTGGCTGTTCGAGATCAAGTGGGATGGGTACCGAGTCGAGGCAGTGGTGGGGGGCGGGCGGGTCCGCCTGTGGACGCGAAATCGGATCGACGCGGCCACCTACTTTCCGGACCTGGCCGGGCCGCCCGCCTGGATCGCGGCCCGCGAGGCCGTGGTCGACGGTGAGGTGGTGGCGCTCGATCCCGAAGGGCGGCCGGACTTCTCGCTTCTCCAGGATCGCACCGGGCTGCGCGGCCTGGAGGCCGCCACCGGCCGGCGCTCGCCCGATTCGCCCCGCCTCTCAGCCGACGAGCGACGCCAGATCCCGCTCGCCTACATGGTCTTCGACCTGCTGCACGTCGA
The DNA here is from genome assembly GCA_964503725.1 of uncultured Steroidobacteraceae bacterium. Taxonomy (GTDB): domain Bacteria; phylum Chloroflexota; class Limnocylindria; order QHBO01; family QHBO01; genus CF-167. The sequence continues at coordinate 27,213 of CAZDAV010000001.1, read as the reverse complement.
CGGCATGTCGCTCGTCGACGTCCCGCTCGAGGAGCGGAAGCGGATGCTGCGTGCTCTCCTGCGCCCGCACCAGATGGTTCGCTATGCCGCGCACGTGGTGGGGGACGGCGAGGCGTTCATGCGGGCCGCGGCCGACCGTGGCGTGGAAGGGGTGGTCGCCAAGCGGCGCGCCAGTCGCTACGAGCCCGGCAAACGGTCGCGGCACTGGTTGAAGGTCAAGCTGCGACGCGAGCAGGAGCTGGTCGTCGCCGGCTGGCTTCCCGGCCAGGGAAGCCACGCCGACCTCGGCTCGCTGATCGTGGCCGTCAATGCCGATGGGTGCCTTCGACACGCCGGGCAGGTGGGCAGCGGGATCTCCGAGGCCATGCGCCGCCGCCTGCTCGATCTGCTCCTGCCGCTGCAGCGAGAAGCCTCCGCGCTCGACCCGGTGCCTCGCCTGCCACTGGCCCGCTGGGTCGAGCCCAGCCTGGTGATTCGGGCAGAGTTCGCGGAGTGGACCTCAGATGGACTGCTGCGTCAGGCAGCCTTCAAGGGGATCGAGGTGAGCAAGGACGCCGCGGCGGTCGTGCGGGAAGATGCGCTACCTGTGGCGCGACTCGTGGCGCGGCCGCGTTCCGCTCCGCCAACGAGGGAAGATGACGCCGTGGAGACGGCCCTGACGACCCCCTCACCCGACGAGATGGCCGCCCTGGAGGCGCTGGAGCGCGAGGGAAACTGGCGAGTGGCCGGTCATGAGGTGCGACTCACCAACCTCGATAAGGTGCTCTTCCCGGCCGGCAGTGGGCACGACGCGCTGACCAAGCGCGACCTCATTCGTCACTACGTTTCGGTCGGGCCGATGCTGGTTCCGTACCTTGTCGGCCGCGGTCTGAATCTTCAGCGCTTTCCCGACGGGATCGGCAGCCCCGGGTTCTGGCAAAAGGACCTGCCCGGTCATGCGCCGAGCTGGATCGCGCGCTGGTCGTACACCGGGCACGAGGGTCCCAAGGACTACGTCGTGGTCGACCGCGTCGCGACGCTCGCCTGGCTTGCCCAGGAGGCCGCCATCGAGCTTCATCCGTGGACCTCACGCACCGATGCGCCCGACCGCCCGACCTATGCCCTCATCGACATCGACCCGGGCGAGGAGACCACCTTCGAGGAGGTGCTGGTGCTGGCGAGGCTGTATCGGACCGCGTTGGAGCATCTGACGGTCATCGGCCTGCCGAAGGTGACAGGCAAGCGCGGCGTGCAGATCTGGATCCCGTTGAAGGCGAACTACACCTTCGAGCAGACGCGCGGATGGGTCGAATCGCTCTCGCGCGCGGTGGGGCAGATGGTGCCTGAGCTGGTCAGCTGGGAGTGGTCGAAGCGCGACCGCAAGGGGAGGGCCCGACTCGACTTCACGCAGAACGCGATCAATCGGACGCTGGTCGGACCCTACTCGGTCCGCCCGGCGATCGGAGGGCCGGTGTCGGTCCCGATTCGGTGGGAGGAGCTGGACGACCCGGCGCTGAAGCCGGACCGATGGACCGTGCGCACCCTCCCCGAACGCCTGGCCGAGGTCGGTGACCTGTTTGCGCCGGCGCTCACGCTGGCGCAGGAGCTGCCGACGCTGTAGGCCACAAACGTGGAGCCGCGGGCCGGTCACCGATCCTGGGAGTCACAGGATGGCACCGCCCGCGGCTTTGTTCTTAACGATGGACGCGGGGACTGGCCTAGCTGGGCCAGCCGCCGCCGGTGTGTGCGCTGCGCATGCAGGTCTCCCTCAGCGGCCGTCCCACACGGGACGTGTGACCGCATGCAGAATCTCGCGTCCAGGGGTCGCCTCAGCAATGACCCGTCGGTACTTGACGGAGTCACCCCCACCGGTACTTCCGGGTAGGTGCGTGGTCAAATGGGGCTTGCCAAGCCGCGTATACTCCCGTCAATGCCCCGCAGCCGCACCGCCGTCCGCGCGACCGAGCACGACACGGCGCTCGCGCATCAGATCGGCGCCCGCATCCGGGAGGCGCGCAAGCGGAACGGGCTCACCCAGCAGCAGCTCGCCGGCGACCGATACACGAAGGCGTACGTCAGCGCCCTCGAGACCGGGATCGCCCGTCCCTCGATGGTTGCCCTTCGCTACCTGGCCGAGCGTCTGTCGCTTCCCGCGAGCCATTTCCTTGATGAGCAGAATCCGGCCTGGAGCCGGCTGGCGGTGGACATGACGCTCGCGGCCGGCGACTGGCAGGCCGCGGCCGATGGCTACGCAGCGCTCCTGGACGCGCCACTTGACGACCAGGCCCGGGCCGAGGTACTCCGCGGGCGCGCGGAGGCGTTGGCGCGCCTCGACAATGGCAAAGAGGTGATCCCGGCCGCGGCCGAAGCGGCGCGCCTGTTTGGCGCGCTGGGTCGAATCGCGGACGAGGCGTTGGCCCGCTACTGGCTGGCGTACGGCCTGTATCTATCCGACCAGGATACCGACGCCCAGAGCCTCCTCTCTTCGCTTCTCGAGCGCGTGCGCGCAGGCCTGAAGGTGGAGCCAGAATTCGAGATGCGGCTGCTGATGGCGCTCGCCGCCGTTGCCTCGCGCAGTGGCGACTACGCCCGCTCCTTGACGTACCTGGAGACTGCGCGCGGTCTCGCCGACGACCTGGACGACCGCCGGAGGGCGATGTTCCTCTTCAACCTTGCGATCAGCTACCAGGAGACCGGTGACCTGGAGGCGGCCATCCGCACCGGGACGCAGGGCCTGGCGCTGCTGCGCTCGGCCGGCGCCAGCTTCGAGTCGGCACAGATCGAGAACACGCTGGCGATGGCCTACCTGGCAACCGGCAACGTGCAGCGCGCGGCCGAGCTGGCTGCCGAGGCCCGCGCCGAATTCGCAGAGGTCGGTGACGATCGCTTCCTGTGCGCCGTGCTGGATACGGACGCGCAGGTCGCCCTTGCGCAGGGTCGCCTGCAGGACGCGGCCGGCATCGCGCGAGAGGCGATCGAGATGGCGCGCGCGTCCGGCAACCGCGGCGTAGAGCTGACTGCGATGCTCACCGAAGCTCGGGCCTTGCGCGCGCTCGAGGATGGTGCCGGTGCCGAGGCACGCTACGCAGAGGCCGCAGACATGGCCCGGGCCGGGCATTCAGCCGGCAGAACGCGCGAGGTTTTGCGCGAGTGGGCAGACCTGCGCGCCACCGCTGGCGATCATCGCGGCGCGTATGAGCTCACCCGGGAGGCGCTGGCGGTCAAATAAGGGTTGACACGTGCGGTCCAGTGCAGTTAGGCTGGGTTACAGAGAGTTGGTCTTGGGCACCCGCTCTGACGCAATGTCAGGCGGAACCGGCTCTAACGCCGGGGGAATCGGGATCGGAGATCGGGCACAACTCCGATCCCAATGCCCGGCTCACGGTACGCTCGGTGTCTCCACCAGCGTGAAGCGGCCGACCGCGACAGGTTCCGCGCCGGCCAGGTAGATCCGCATCGCATAGGATCCCGGCCCCCACGCGGTCAGCAGGTCGCTGGTCTGTACCGTGAATGCGACGACTCGTGAGCTCGGCACGATGCCCTGGGCCGATGGCTGCTGGGCGACCACCTCGGTACCTCCCTCGAACCGCACGATCTCCACCAGGATGGAGTCCACCCCGGGCGCTGTTGCCAGCTTGACCGAGTAGGCGAAGGGGTCGCCCGCGCGGAATCGGTCGGTCAATCCCGTCGCCTCACCGCTGACCGGGTCGAGCGCGATGCCGAAGGCGATCGGCATGGGACCGGCGCTACTGGGCGATGGGGTGGGGGAGGGCAGGCCGGCCTCGGACCCGGCACGACCAATGATGAACGCCACCACCGCGATCCCGCCCGCGGCCGCGGCCCAGCCCAGCCAGACGCGCGCACGGGGGCCGGGATCGGGACGCCAGGCGGCGCCCGTGAGCGGCCTGGCCTGCGACCCACGCCCTCGGCTCCAGGGGCGACGCCAGTTGCGCGGCCGGTTCGCCATGACGCGTCTCACTCTAGCGGCGCGTTTCCAGATACGATGGCGCCATGATGCGCCGCGTCTTCGACTTCGACACGCCCGACCGTTTCGTGGCCGGTGCGGTCGGCGAGCCCGGCTCGCGGACCTTCTACCTCCAGGCTCGACAGGGTGGTGCGCTCGTCAGCGTCGGCCTGGAGAAGACGCAGGTGGCGGCCCTTGCAGGGCGCATCTCCGAGCTGCTCGACGCGATGGAGGGTCTCGAGGGCGCGCTCCCGCCGCATGCCGCGAAGGATGACCGCCCACTCGAGGAGCCGACGGTCGAGCTGTTTCGGGTTGGCGCGATGGCCCTGGCCTGGGATGCCACCTCGGGACGGGTCGTGATCGAGGCTCAGCCACTCACCGACGAGGAGGGATTCACCGAGGTTTCGGACGACGCGGCGGATGGCCCCGACCTGGTGCGAGTCCGTGTGGAGCCGTCGCGGGCACGCGATTTCGTGCGGCGCGCGGCGTCGCTCGTCGCCGCAGGCCGCCCCTCGTGCCCGTTCTGCGGGCAGCCACTTGAGGCGACCGGTCACTTCTGCCCAAAGACCAATCTGAACTGATGGCCGATGGGCCCCCAGGCGAGGATGCCGGCCACGCCGGCTTCGACCCGGAGCTTCGGATCGATTGGCTCGAGCCGGGACAGGTGGGCGACCAGCTCCCCGGGCGACTCGGGCTAACGATCCTGCCGGGGAAGCGGGGTGTGTCGGTCCGCTACCCGGGTCGGGTCTATCGCCGCGACCTGGCGGAGGACATCGCCTCGCTGCGCAGCGCCGGCGTGCAACGCCTGATCCTGTTGGTGGAGGACGCCGAGTTGCGCCGGTGGGGCGACCCCGAGATCGTGGCGAGCGGCAGAGCAGGCGGCGTCGAGGTGATGCGGCATCCGATTCCTGACGGCCACGCGCCCGCATCGATCGCCGAGATTGAGGCGATCCTGGCTGTCATCACCGCGGGCCGCCGCGTCGGCGACGTGGCGGTGGCCTGCATGGGAGGCGTCGGGCGCAGCGGGACGGTGGCGGCCTGCGTGCTCGTGGAGGCAGGGATGTCCCCGGACGAGGCCATCGCCACGGTCCGCTCAGTGCGCCACCCGACGGCGGTCGAGACGGCAGACCAGGAGCACTTCGTGCGCGCCTACGCCGGTCAGGTCAGCCCGCGCGGGTAGTCGGCCATCTCGACGAAGCGGCACAGGGCATTGGCCAGCCGCATCTGAAGCGGCGTGTGGACCCGGACCTTGAGCAAGTCGGGCGATGCGACCACGATCGCCAGGCAGCGGCCGCGCGAGGTCGCGACGTTCAGCCGGTTCAACGAGTACAGGAACTCGATCGAACGTGGCATCTCGTCCTGGGACGAGGTCGCCATCGAGTAGATCGCAACGGCCCCCTGTTGGCCCTGGATCTTGTCGACGGTCGCAACCCACGGTTCGCGCGGACCCACGCCCGCCGCCTTCGAAACGGGGCGCAGTCGTTCGATGAGGAGCTCGACCTGGGCGTTGTACGGAGCGATGACGAGGATGTCCTCTGGCGTGATCGGGCAGACGTCTCCCACGTCGTTCGTCCAGGTCCCGGCCAGCAGCCCACGGTAGATGTGCGCAACGGCATCCGCCTCCTCGGGAGAGGAGTTGTGATTGCCGGCGTGGACCACCGGCAGCCATCGGACTCCGGTGCCGGTGATCGGGCCCGGAGCTTCGAGGTGCTGGCGCGCTGCGGTCGCGGCGGAGTGGAGCTCGCCGTTGTAGAAGGCGGCGGAGGTGAAGCGGTTCACGTCCGGATGCAGACGCCACGTTTCGGCCAGGAATAGCCCGCGGGCCGGGTCGATCACCGGAGCGCCGCCCAGAACGTGCTCGAGGGATGACACATCGGCACCCTCCGGATGGGCTCCCTTCTTGACCTGCGAAAGCTGTTGCGGGTCGCCGAGCAGGACGATGTTCGTGGCTGCACCCGAGACGGAGAGGACGTTGGCCAGCGACATCTGACCGGCTTCATCGACGAAGAGCGTGTCGATCGACCCTGCCATCTCGGGGCGTGCCCAGAGCCATGCCGTCCCCGCAGCGACCTCCACCGAGCCGCCGAACAGACCGGCACGGACGTCCTCATTGCTGGTGGTGCCCACGTACCCACAGTCAGCAGGCAGGACCTCGGCCGTCTCCAGCTTGCGGATGGCGGAGAGTGGCTGTTCAGCGTGCCTGGCGCGGGCCACGACCTCCTCGAGCAGGTTGGTGAGGGCCCGATGCGTGAAGGCCACGATCCCCACCCGGCGCCCTTCCCGCGCCAGGGTCACGATCATCTCCGCCCCGGTCCGTGTCTTGCCCGACCCCGGAGGACCCTGCACGGGGAGCACGGATCCGTCGAGGAGCAGCACCAGGCGTCGTGCTGCAGCCGACCCGGATTCGTCGGCATGCGCCAGCGGCGCCCCAGCCGCCTGTCCTGTGCGAGGAGGAAGACCGAGCAGGAACTCGCGAGCGGCGCGGAAAGGACCCGGTCCGCGCAGCCCGTTGGCCTCGACCCACAGGCCCAGCCGCTCGAGCGCCTCCTTCTGCTCGCCCGCGACGAACGCGCCGGGCGGGATGAGCGAACGCGGATGCGGACGCGGCGTTCGCACGGCGTGCGACAGATCCAGCGTGCCATGCAGTGAGTCAAGCGCCACGATCGTGCCGGCGGGATCCCGGGTGGCAGGGTCGACCGGCGAATCTCCGACTTTCAGCCGGTACGACTGAGCGGGGTCGAACCGATAGCGGTGGTGAACTGACTGCTTCGGCCGGCCGACCTCCCCGATCCACTCGAGCTGCCCGATCGAATCCTCGTCATCAACCAGCTGCGCGTCGGAGAGTTCGCAGCGGGCGAAGAAGAACCACCAGTCGACGTTCTCTTCACGTCGGTGCCACTCCATGAGGTCAGCGAGGAGGCGGCGGGTTGGGGCGTCGGGATCACCGGGGCGAGTGGCCCGCAGTCGATCGGCGAGGTCGCGGCGACGCCGATCGTCGGGCTTCAGCTCACGCTCCAGCTCCTCGACCTTGGCGACCGGCCTCGCCACGGCCGCTCCCAGGCGAGCCGCCAGCTCGCCGCGCCGATCCTCGAGCCAGGCGCGCAGCTCGGCGTTGGAACGGCAGTCGTCTCGGTTGTAGTCGCCGATCGCATCCAGGATCGCCTGGTCGGGCGCGCCCGAGGAGGCGGAGTGAAGGTACTTCTCGTAGGCGACCACCGAGGAGCCGGCATCCTGCAGTGGCACCACGCGTTCCAGGGCGTAGAGCGACTCCAGCTTCTTGATCGAGTAGCTGCGCACGCCGATGCGCAGCCCCTGTCGGACCGCGGCGTACAGGTCGACGAAGAGCTCGCCGCGGAGGATCCGATCGATCTCCACCTCGCGGGTAGCGTGCCGGGTTGCCAGCATCCCAATGCGGCCGCGCTCGTAGGCGGCGTAGTGGTACACGTGCATCGTCGGATCGGCACGCCATCGGTCCATCACGAAGTCGATGAATCCCTCGAAAGCGACCTTCTCGTCGGCACGTGAATGGGCCCACCACGTGCGAAACGTCGGTTGGCCGTCGGGGCCCACGACCGATGGATCCCAGACCCCGAAGAGGTACTCGAGCCCGTCTTCCTCGGCAAACGGGTCGCCCTCCATGTCGAAGAAGAGGTCACCCGACGACGGCTCGGGGAGCGCGCCCAAGCCTCGATTCGGCTCCGAGGGCAGGAATTCGTACAGCGGCGTCGCCATCCCGGCGGATTGGTGCTGGAGGCGCGCCTGCTGGTGCAGGGCCGCGAGGGCGACGTCGGTCACCCCTTCGACCGTCGGCAACGGGGTCCCCAGGGTCGCCAGAGCCGTGAAAGTCCCGATGCCCGCCTCGTCAAGGCGGCGCGTCACGCCGGACCGCATGCCGGCCACAAGGCTGAGATGGTCAGCCTCCACGCGCAGACGTGAGCAATGCTCGTCCCAGCGGCACACGCCACAGTGACCGACCGGCGGGGGTGTCACCGGGAGCGGGTAGACGACCGGCTGTCCGGCCTCGACGGCCTCAGCAAAGCGATGCCTGACACTGCGGAAATAGGCGAGGTAGTCCTCCAGTCGATGCGACTCGGTGCGGTGCTCGCTTCCTCCGAGGGCGACGTGCATCTGCGCAGGCATCCGCCCCTGCAGCTTCGCCAGCAGGTCCGAGTAGACGCACATCTGCAGGAGGGCGCCGCCCTTCACCTTTCGGGCGAGCTTGGTGTCCGCGACCTCGTAGTGCCAGTCGCCGAGGTCGCTGGCCCCCGGGACGCGGAGCAGGAAGTCGGCATACCCGAGCCAGCTGCCGTCGAAGAGGGTCGCCTGGTAGATGACATCGGCCCCCTCGTGCATCCGGTCGAGGGTCAGGCGGGCGTCACGATGGATCCGTTCGAGCTTTCCGAGACCATCACCCGAGTCTCGCGGGTGGCGCCCATGTACGACCGTTCGGCCCTGCTCCTGCAGGTCAGCCAGGTACCGGCCCTCATGCTCCAGACCACGTTCCTGCAGGACCGCGAGCTCGGGGTCGTCCCTGCTCGGCCGCGCGACGAGGTCCCCAGCAGCTGCGCGCTCGAGGGTCGTGAGGTGCTCGCACTCGAGGTAGCCGACCAGGTCCGATGCGCTGTAGATGACCGTCCCGTCAAGGGTCTGCATGTGGCCTCATGGAGGAAGCGTCGCCGCTGCCTGCGACACCTTGGCTGTCATGCGGTGGCGCTACCCGCCGATCGGTTCGTCGCGGACGAAGGTCAAGGCCCAGCTGCAGTCCGACGTGACGCTGACGAAGAGATCCCCGGTCAGCTCTGGGTGCTCGGCGAAGAATTGCCCGTACAGGTTCCCGGGGGCTGGTGCGGACCCGATCGTGGCGCGAATGGCAGGGACCGGGGTCCCCGCACCGGGCGTGAAGTCCACGCGGAAGGTGCAGCCGGCGCTGGTGAGCGGCGACGCCACCCACCGCACCGTGTAGTTGGCATCCTCCAGGCGCACCGGCCCGAACTGTCCATCGCCATCGTGCCCGAAGCCAGCCACGATCGGGTTGAAGGGCAGCTCGAACGTGGCCGGCACGAGGTAGGGGTTGGGCATGAATCCGGCGGCCACCCACCCCTCCGTGAACGCGGGATCGCCCGCGTCGGCGTCGCGCACGAGGTACCAGCCGTGCCCCTCGGCGCGGACCGGTCCCAGCTCCACGACCAGCCGCGCCCCGGCCGGAAGCAGCGCCTGCACCCCCTGACTGAGCCCCGGACCGGATCGCACCCGCAATCCCCCCGCGCTGGTGGCGACTGTCGTCCCCGCCGTGAAGGTGGGAATCGCGTCCGGACCCGGGGTCGGCACGGCGGTCGACGTCGCGGGAGGGACCGAACCCGACGGCTGGGCACTGATCGACGGGACGAGGCTGGGGGCCGAGGATGGCGACGCGCTCGGGGCGGCGAAGAGGCAGCCAGATGTGCTCAAGGCGAGCAGGATCGGCATCCAGGTCGGAAGGTGTCGCAGGCGGCCACGCACGCGGCCAGCCTAGCGCAAAACGCGCCCCTGACCGGGACCGGTTAGGCTCTGGCCATGCCCCAGTCCCTCGCGCCTGACCCGACGCTCGCCGTGCGCGCCGACCTGCGCAACGTGGCGATCATTGCCCATGTCGACCATGGCAAGACGACGCTCGTCGACGCCATGCTCAGGCAGACCGGTACGTTTCGGGCCAACGAGGCGCTGGTAGATCGGGTCATGGACTCGATGGACCTCGAGCGGGAGCGGGGCATCACGATTCTTGCCAAGCAGACGACCGTCGACTACGAGGGCGTCCGCCTGAACATCGTCGACACGCCCGGCCACGCCGATTTCGGCGGCGAGGTCGAGCGCTCCCTGCTCATGGTGGACGCGGTCCTGCTCCTGGTCGACGCATCTGAGGGGCCCCTCCCGCAGACCCGCTACGTGCTGCGCAAGGCGATGGCTCGACACCTCCCGGTCATCGTCGCGCTGAACAAGATCGACCGCGGCGATGCTCGCCCTGCACAGGTCCTGGATGACGTCTACGAGCTGTTCATCGACCTGGGTGCCGACGAGCACCAGATCGACTTCCCGATCGTCTACACCAATGCCAAGGCCGGCACCGCGACGCAAGACCTGGCGCAACCGGGCACCGATCTGCGGCCGCTGCTCGACCTGCTGGTGTCGATCACGCCGCCTCCCACGTATGTGGATGGCCACCCGCTCCAGCTCCTCGTAACCAACCTGTCGGCCAACGACTACGTCGGCCGCATGGCGGTGGGACGCATCCGCAACGGCACGATTCGAATGGGGCAGCGCATCAGCGTGGTGCGCGAGGAGGCGGATGACACCGCCGGCGCCGTGGAGCCCGGACGGACTGTCACCCTGGTCGGCACCGTCACGGCCCTGCAGACCGCCCACGGCATCGATCGCATCGACATCACCGAGGCGGGTCCGGGGGATATCGTGTCGGTCGCCGGGCTTCCCGAGGTCACGATCGGCGATACCCTGACCGACCCCCTCGACCCGCGCCCGCTGGCGCGCCTCAACGTCGACGCCCCGACCCTGCGCATGACGTTCGGGGTCAACACCTCTCCGCTGGCGGGCCGCGAAGGAAAGCTCCTTACCACGCGCCAGATTCGCGCCCGATTGGCGAAGGAGGTGCTCGGCAACGTGTCGATCGAGTTCGCGCCCACCGAACGAGAGGACACGTTCGAGGTGCGAGGTCGGGGGGAGCTGCAGCTGGCGGTCCTGATCGAGCAGATGCGCCGCGAGGGGTTCGAGCTGACCGTCAGCCGGCCGGAGGTGATCCTGCGCACGGTGGACGGCGCGATCGAGGAGCCGTACGAGCGCGTCACGATTGATATCCCGCCGGACTACATCGGCACCGTGCAGACCGCCCTCGCCGACCGGAAGGCGCGCCTGGAGCAGATGAGCTCCGACGCCGACGGGAGGGTGCGCCTCGAGTTCGTCATCCCGACTCGCGGCCTGATCGGCTATCGCGGCCAGTTGCTGACCGATACGCGCGGGACCGCGTTGATGCACCAGATCGGCGAGGGATACGGTCCCTGGGCGGGTGAGGTGACCCACCGCACCAGCGGGGTGCTCGTCGCCGACCGCACGGGAACCTCGAACGCGTACGCCCTCTTCAACCTCCAGGAGCGGTCGGAGCTGTTCATCGACGGCGGCATCGAGGTCTACGAGGGGATGGTGGTGGGGGAGAACGCGCGGACCGGCGACATGGACGTCAATCCCACCAAGGAGAAGAAGCTCTCGAACATTCGAACCCATGCGCACGACGAGTCGCTGCGCCTGACGCCGCCTCGCCCGATCACGCTCGAGTCGGCGATCGAGTTCATCGCGGCCGATGAGCTGGTCGAGGTCACGCCGCGCTCCATCCGGCTGCGCAAGCGGGTGCTCGCGCGGGGAGATCGGCCGCGCTGACGTAGGATGTCGCCGTGAGCACCGAGATGACGAAATCCGACGCCGATTGGGCGCGTGACCTCACGCCCGAGCAGTTCCACGTCCTCCGCGAGAAAGGGACCGAGCGAGCCTTCAGCGGGGCCTACTGGGACGAGCACCGCCCCGGCGTCTACCGCTGCGCCGGCTGTGATGCCGAGCTGTTCCGCTCCGACACAAAGTTCGATTCGCGCACCGGCTGGCCGAGCTTCTACGCACCGGCCGACCCGGCGGCGGTGGAGGTGGAGTCCGATCGCACCTTCTTCATGGTCCGCAACGAGGTGCACTGCGCCAACTGCGGCGGACACCTGGGGCACATCTTCGACGACGGCCCACAGCCTACCGGCCTGCGCTACTGCATCAACTCGGCTGCGCTGAAGCTGGACCCGACGGACGGCTAGCGGGCCACCTTCTCGGTCACGTCGACCTCGGTGTAGATGTGGGCCTGGTCGATGAAGATCCAGTTGCGGTCGGGGAGGAGCGGCAGATCCAGGCCGAAGTACGCACCGAAGATGGCCCGGAACTGGTTCACCGGCGTGATGGAGTCGTACAGCCCCACTTCCTCGGCAGTCTTGCCGGGCAGGTAGAAGGCACTCAGGATCCCAAACTTCTCCTCCAGCTGCGCGGGCGTGGCGTTGGTCCAGTCGAAGGCGCGCTCGTTCCGCAGAAACTCGATCGGCCACGGACCCTCGTCCGCCTGGACGATCACGATCGGCCGATCCTCCTCCGGCACCGCCATGATCGAGTCCAGCCAGGCGAGGACCTGCGAGTTGGCGAAGCGGGTCTGATCGACGTAGTTGACCGCGCGTGACCGCCCATTCTCCTCCTCCGCCTCCACGAAGCTCCCGTCGGCGTGGAAGACGTATGGCTGATGGGGCAGGGCGAAGTGCGCGTGAACAAATTTCGGGCCGCTGAGGGTGGACGCCCGATTCAGGCTCTCCCACTCGTAGCGGGTCTGGTCCCATCGGTTGCGGCGCCAATCGAATGGGGTCTCGGGCCCGAGCCCCTCGAAGGCCCGCAGGATGGTCGAACTGCCGAGCACATCGAGGAATTCGGAGGCGAGCCCGTCGAAGACGTAGCTGATCTCGGCCGACCCATGCCGCGCGGTCGGACCCCAGTACGTGCCGAGATAGATGAACCGATACCCGGCGCTGCCGAGGTAATGCTCCACCTGGAATGGTGCCGCGAGGTCTTTGTAGAGTGGACCCCAATCGCTGTCGGAGGTTGCCCGCGCCCGCAGGGCCGTGAAGTCCAGGTAGTCCAGGCTCCGAGAAGAGACCATGCTGAGCGCCGTCTTCAGGTAGTTGGCGGTGGCGTGCTCAGCGACGTAGAAGCCGCGCGAGCGCAACTCGTCGAGGAACGGCGAGTTGTCGTACTCGAAATACTTGTCGATGACATTGCCGGACCCGTATCGGTCCAGGATGATCCAGTAGACGTCGGGCAGCCGCGTTCCGGGGGCGGGAGCGGGGCTGACGGACAACCCCGGACCACTGACGGCAACGGCGGCGCGCACGTTCAGGAAGAAGGCGGAGATGATCACCAGGTTCACCCCCAGCAGCAGGGCGCCGATCGCATTCAGCGGCAAGGTCACCTGCCGAGCCAGGCCGTCGAAGCGCACGATGAGCGAGATGCCGGCGACCGCCAGCAGAACCCAGGCGCTGACCAGCACCCAGTGGCCGAGCAGCATCGTCCCGATCCAGTCCCAGGCCACGCCGTAGGTGAAGAAGAGGGTCACCAACAGCGTGCTCATCAGGGCGGCGGACGTCCAGCTCCGCGTCAGCACCCGAAAGACGACGAGCGCCACGAGGGTGATTCCGAGGGACAGGGCGAGCGGCAGCAGCACCTCGACCGCCGAGATCGCCTCATGCACGTTCTGGGCGTAGAGGAAGACGATCGGATACGCCGCAGCGAGGACTGGGTAGAGCGGGAGCGACCCGAGGCGGCGCAGCGGGCTCGGAATCCACATATCCGGCGATTCTCGCACGGGCGGGCATCGACCGGTTGCGCCGGCCACCTAGTCGGCGGGCTGACTCCGCAGGCCGGCTGCCGTTGCCAGCGTTCGATCGTCGCGACGCAGCTGATGGCGGTAGGCCACCACGCCGAAGAGCAGGAGCCCGTGGAAGAGGGCAACCTCCAGGGTCGCGAACTGCCGCAGGTAGAACGAGGCGAGGTCCGCGAGCGAGAGCGAGACCAACAGGCCGTACTCGGCAAGGTAGGCCCCCATGCGGTGCCGTCCGACGATGCCCATGAGCACGGACCCGGCGAGCAGAAGCGAGCCGGCGATCGCCTCGACCACCAGGTGAAGCATGTCCAGGCTGAACAGGCGGGTGCTCGTCGCGGGGTCGACGCCTGCGATCTGCGTTAATGCCACTCCCAGGTCGACGAGACCCCGGACGCCCGAGATGAAGAGGGCGACGAGAAGCGCGAGGTCAGCCCCCCGCCTGCCCAGCCAGCGGTTCCGGCGCGCCTCCCACCAGATGCGGATCCCGTGGAATCGGCTCACCGTGTCCGGCGCGATCTCCAGGTCGTGGGAATCGACATAGGCGAGCAGGGCGGCAGCCAGACGTCGCTGGTCGTCGAGAGGCGCATCGCGCGCCGCGGCGGCGAGCCGGTCGAGGAGCGCGTCCCGCTCGTGGTCTTGAAGGTCGCCGTCGACTGCCTCCTCGACGAGCTGGAGCGACGTCAGCAGCAGGTGCCGTGGATCTGGCTTGACCTGGCGTCGAATGCGCAAGTAAACGAGCACCGCCAGCAAGAAGGTCGCGTAGATCAGCGGGGCTGCGGCGGGGTAGAAGTAGTCGTTCTGGGTGGTGATGAACTTCCCGACCTCGTCGATGAAGAGGCCGATGCCGATTCCCCCAAAGACCGCCGCCACGCGATAGACAGTCCGTCCGGCCAGGACAAGGGGCAGCAGGACAGCCACAAACAGGAACACACCGCCCCACAGGGCATGCGCGAAATGCAGCTCACCGCCGCCAATGCGCGGGTAGCCGGTCAGCTCCAGGAAGGCACGCGTGGCGATGACGGTCCCCGCGAAGGCGACCAGGGTAAGGAAGAGGTAACGGTCGGCTCCCTCGCGACGCACCGGCCGACGGAAGTGCCAGACCTGACGATCAGCCATGTGCGGCGCATGATGCCACCCGGAGGTGCTCGCGCTTCGATTCGCGGCGGCTCACCGCTCAGTAGTTCGCTCGCCGTCCCTCGGCAGCCTCCCTGACGATGCTTTCGATCTGTCCGGCCTGGGTCTCGGGACGCTTGGCGGACATGACCCACCAGATGAGGGCGCGCTTCGGAGAGCGCGGAAAGTCATCCCGTCGATCCATCCGAAGCAGAGCGCTCACACCGCGATCCGCGCCTACAGGTCTGCGCTGAACGTGTCGCAGTCCTTCGGGTCGCCGCTGTCGAACCCGATCTGGAACCAATGCTGCCGCTGGTCCGCGGACCCATGGGTCCAGGTTTCGGGATTGACCGTGCCCTGCGTCGCCTCCTGAATCCGATCGTCACCCACCGCCTCGGCCGCGTCGAGGGCCTGGGCCACCTGCTCCGCGGTGATCGGTTCCAGGAAGCCGGTCTGCACCGCATTGCCCGCCCAGACGCCGGCGAAGCAGTCCGCCTGGAGCTCGACGCGGACCGCGTGGCTCTCTGCGCCGGTGCCGCCGTCGCTGCCTGCCAGGGTCCCGATCAGATCCTGGACGTGGTGGCCGTACTCGTGCGCGATGACGTACGCCTCCGCGAACGGGCCACCCTCCGCGCCGAATCGGGTCCGCAATTCGTCGAAGAATCCGAGGTCGATGTAGACACCACCGTCGGGTGGGCAGTAGAACGGGCCGACCGCGCTGGTCGCCTGACCGCAGCCGGTGGCGACGGCGCTGGTGAAGAAGGTGGTCGGGGCAAGGACGTAGCCGTCCACCGCAGTCTCCCAGTACGCCTGGATGCTGTTCACGTATCCGACGATTCGGCAATCGTCACGCGCATTGGCATCGGCGCCGGTCTCGCATTGGTCAATGATGCTGCTGTCCGGCTGCTGTGCGCCGCCGATGGTGGTGCCGTCGAGGAGCTGCGCAACCTCCGCCGGATTCCCCCCGAGCAGGTAGATGGCGACGACCAGCACCAGGCCACCCAGGCCGCCCCCGATCGCCAGCGTCCCGCCTCGGCCGCGC
>CAZDAV010000001.1:0-11576 GCA_964503725.1 uncultured Steroidobacteraceae bacterium | reverse complement strand
CAGCACCAGGCCACCCAGGCCGCCCCCGATCGCCAGCGTCCCGCCTCGGCCGCGCATATCGCGTACCTGACCCGGGTCGAGGCGGGCCCGTCTTCTGAAAGTCATCGGCTCCTCCATGGCGGGTCGAATCGCACGCTGCTGTGGCGGTAGGATGCCATTCCAAGCCCGATGCTGCAGGGGACGCGCGCCTCCCCAATTCAGCTCGGGCGCACGAAGGAAGGCCCGATGAGCGACGACCACGAGCACGATCATGACGAGCATGACCACGATGGCCATGACCACGGCCACGAGGTTCCTCCGCTCAGCGCCGAGCAGCACCGCGAGCAGGGCGTGGCGCTCTTCAACGCAGTCTGGGAGATGCTCGAGATGCCGGACCGCACGCCGGCGCTGAACGACCAGATGGTGCACGCCGCCCACGCGTCCCGCTGGCATTGGAGTCAGGCGGGCGATGCGGCCGGCGCTCAGCAGCTTGCCGTTGGAGAGTGGCAATGCGCCCGCGTCTATGCCGTGGTCGGCCGCGGCGAGCCGGCGCTGCACCATGCTCGTGCCTGCCTGGCCATCTGTGAGCGGGAGGGCCTCGGCGACTGGGTGCTGGCGGCGGCTTACGAGGCGCTCGCGCGTGCCACGGCCGTCACCGGCGATGCCACCGAGGCTGCAGCCTGGCTGGTACGCGCCCGCGAGGCGACCGCGGTGATCGCCGAGCAGGAGGATCGCGAGGTGATCGAGGCCGACCTCGCCTCGATCGCTGACATGCCGGCGCTGGCCGATACCTAGCGGGCTGGAGCTCTGAGTTCGTACGCGTACGCCGTCAGCGCCACCTCCGGAACGGGGCGCCAATCCAGCTCTGGCGCACGGACGAAGCCGATCCGTTGGTACAGCCGCTGGGCGGAATCCATCCACTGCGTCGTGTGCAGGTAGACGCGCTGACGCCCGTCGACGACCGCCTGATCGAGGCAGGCACGCACCAGCGCCTCGCCGATCCCGCGCCCCTGGAAGGCGGGCAGGACCGCGAGCATCCGGATCCCGGCCGCATCGGGATCCTTGTACTCGGCGTAGGGTCCAGGCCCGCGAACGTGGCTCACCGTCCCGGCCAGCACGCCGTCCTCCTCTGCGAGCCACACCAGCACGCCGGCGCCGACACGGCCCGCGACGTCTCGCAGCTCATCGGCGTAGTCGTCGAGGTCGGGGATGATGGACCGATAGACATCGACCACCAGCTCTCCGACGGCGCTGTACTCATCGGGGCGGGCGTCGCGAATCAGCATGCCGCCAGATGATGGCGCACGGGCACACACGTGTGGGCAGACGGGCGGCCGATCAACGCGCCGGCGCCCATCGGGCTATCCTTCGCGGGAAGGCGGCTCGCGGGCAGTCGTCGCAGTCGGATGGAGGAGCCAAGCGGATGGACCTGTTGGAGCGAATCGACGCGCTCATCGCCGAGCGACACCTGCTGAAGCACCCCTTCTATACCAAGTGGCGCGAGGGCACCCTGACGCGTGAGGCGCTCCAGGAGTACGCGCGCCAGTACTACGCCTTCGAGTCGACCTTCCCGCGCCTCCTCTCGTCGCTCCACGCGCGATCCGAACGCCCCGAGGTGCGCCAGTCGCTGCTGGACAACCTCTGGGACGAGGAGCACGGTGAGGTCAACCACGCGGAACTCTGGCTTCGCTTCGGTGAGGGGATCGGCGCCGAGCGCGATTCCGTCCGCTCGGCGACGCTCAACTCCGGGACGCGCGGACTGCTCGACGCCTACTGGTCGAGCGTGACCGACGCCCCGATCGCTGCCGGCATCGCGGCCCTCTATGCCTACGAGGGACAGGTGCCCGAGGTGGCGACCGAGAAGATCCGCGGCCTGGTGGAGCAGTACGGCATCGACGACCCGCGCACGCTCGCCTTCTTCACCGTTCATTCCACGCTCGACGTCGAGCATTCCGGCGCGGAGCGCTCGATGATCGCGGCCCTTGCCCCGACGCCCGCGGACGAGGAGGCGGTCCTGTCCGCCACCCGCTCGGCGCTCGACGCATGGTGGGGCTTCCTCGACGCGGTGAACGTCTAGGGCTCAGGTGTCGGCAGAGCGTCGTCGAAGCAGCTGTGCCTGCTCGCCGGTGAAGATCGGTTCGAATCCGCCGATCATCTGAGCCACCTCTGGGGGCAGGCCGCGCCACTCGACGAGGAGGTAGTCGTAGTCGTTCGCCAGCTCTGCCGATAGACGGTCGAACGGGACGAGACGTCCACCCACGGTGTGAATCGTCTCCGTGGAATCCGGCGAAACGACTGTCTCGATCACCCCGCTGAAAACACCGACCGGGATCGCCTCCCATTGCTGGTAGGTCCGGGCGACATGCAGCAGACGGGTTGCTGCCGTGATCCGGCCGTCCGCGATCTCCCGGCGGATCACGGCGAGGACCTGGCGTTGTGCGTCGTCAATCACCCATCGCGAGTCGGGGTACCCGGTCCAGAAGCCGTCCGCGGCGTATCGCAGCTGAATGGCAAGGTTCTCGGCGAGATGGCGCTCACCGACGTGCAGGGGACCGATCGGTTCAAGGCGCAGCGGGACCGCGGCGATCACCAACCAGGCAGCCACTGCCCCGAGCCTCCAGCCCGGACGCAGCCACTCGGCGGGATGGATGCGGCGAGCAAGCCCCGCCAGCAGCGCGGCCGCCCCGATGGCGAGTGCGATTGGCAGCCAGGTATGAACCTCCTTCGGAATCTCGTAGCGCACCGACTGCCAGACCAGGGAGTCCGTCTCCGTGGGCACCAGGTGAGCCGCGGTCCCGGCCAGGACGCCGACCGCCAACATCGCGATCAGCAAAGGCCGGGCCGATGATCGAACCCACCCCAGTCCTGCCAGTCCCGTGAGACCGAGAAACGGCACCAGCGGGCCGAAGTCGGAGAACCATCGGACTAGGGCGGGGACGACCGCGTCAGCCGCCACGATCAGGGTCCCGATGCCGAGGCCCAGGGTCACGCGAGCGGCCCGCAGCCCGGCGAGACGGATCGACGCGATCCGATCCACCGCCAGGCAAACCCCAGCAGCCACCGGCACGGCGAGGATGGCGAGCAAGGTGGGCACGCGGATTCCCACCATCACCCCGGCCTGGGGCAGCGCCAGGATTGCGGCCATCGCCAGGCCGGGCATGACGGACCGATGCCGCGCCGGTTGCACGGCGACCAGCGCGAGCAGCACAAGCGCCAGGAACGCCCCCATGACAGCGTGCATCAGCAGGGTGGCCCCGAGGCCAAGCCCGATGGTCCAGGCGGTCCGCCGCGGGGCGGAATCATGTCGGGCGGCGCGAAGGACCTCGATGACGGTCCACGCCAGGATCGGGATCGCCACGATGCGAGAGCGATCGTCGGCGAGCCGAGCGAAGGGCTGCGTCATGGCGAAGGCGATCAGGGCCCAGAAAACCGCATGCCGACCAGCCGCGCTACGGGCGATCGCCACGACGGCGACCGCCACAAAGGCCACCTCGACCGCGATGAAGGCGGAGATTGCCTGGGCAGCCGGCAAGCCACTGAGCGTCGTGATGGCGCCGAGCAGTCCGACATACCCGATGGACAAACGCGAGGCGCCGTAGATCGGCGAGGGAGAGGTGGTGAGCGGATCGAACTGGCCGAACGTCCGCAGGTGCTCGACCGGCGCCACCAGGTTCGGCAGCACGTCCATGAACGGCACGACCGGGGAGGCAAGCTGCAGCAGGATCGGTGCGGACCACACCGCCGCCACCAGCGCCCAGCCAAGGTGCGGCTGGAACGGAGTCAGTACGGGGCGCCGGAGCGGGTGGCGCGTCACCCAGACAACCGCCAGCAGGCCAAGATGGACAGCGATGAGGACGGGCCAGGTGAAGAGGCGCAGTCCTCCGAGGGTGTACAGGAGCGCCACGTCCAGCAGGACGGCACCGCCATAGGCGGCGAGCACCACCGCCACCAGAGACCGCTCGCCCGACGGAAGCAGGCGCTGGACAAGCAGGCCGGCTATTCCAATGTTCGTCAACGAGGCGACGATCACCAGCAGCGCCGCGGGCAGTGTCACCGGGAGTAGCGCGAAGATCGCATCCGCGGTGGCCGGGGCGTCGATCGCGATGCCTGGGGGCAGCAGCCACATACCCGCGACCAGCGCGGCGAGCCCACCGGCGCCCAGCATGAGCATGGAGGCTGCGCGCGGTAGGGGCTGGCCCGGATGGCGGGAATGGCTGGGAAGCACCGCCATGGCATTGTGGCACGCGGCTATCGTGATGGGCATGGGGCCACCTCTGCGTCCCGCCGAGTTCGGGTTTCCGCGCACCGAACTGCGCCGCGACCTGGTCGCGGCGATCCTGCGCGGGGAGAAGACCTCGACCTCAGGGCTGCTGAGCGACCTCGAACGCGAGAACGAGCCGCTTCCCGGGGTGGGGGAGCGCTTCGCCCTGATCGACGAGCTGGACCGCGAGGTCGGGGTCATCGAGACGACCGAGGTCCGGGTCACGACGATCGGCCAGGTCGATCTGCCCTTCGCCATCGAGGAGGGCGAGGGTTTCACATCGGTCCAGGAATGGCGCGAGGCGCACGAGCGATTCTGGCTCTCGTACGCCGATGAGACACGTGCCTGGCTGGGCGATCCGGACTGGCGCCCAACCGACGAAACCCCGATCGTGTGCGAGCGATTCCGACTGGTGGAGCGCTTCTAGCCCATCAGCCTCAGGCGCCGATGGTCGACCGCATGAAGGCCGCGACGCGGTCGAGCGCCTCGTCGAAGACCGGGCCGATGCCGTGGCCAAGTCCCGGATAGATGACCAGCTCGGCGGTCCGCAGGCGGCCAACCGCCTCGTGCAGCAGCGCCAGGCGTGAGAAGGGATCGCGGTCGCCGGAGAGCAGCAGGACCGGACACGTGATCTGCGGCCAGTGCGCGGTTCGCCCGTCCCAGCGCTCGCTGCCGCCGGGCGGATGGAGCGGATACGACAGGAGTACGAGCGCGCCGTAGCGGTGCTCGGCGGCCAACAGCGACGCGACGCGGCCCCCGAACGAGTGCCCGCCGATCGCCACTTCCGGGCCAGGCGGCGCGGCAGCCAGGTAGGTCGCCACCGCCGACTCGGCCTTTCCCTTCGGAAGCTGGACCGCCGACGCCGTCACGCCGCGCTCAGCGAGTGCCGCCACGTGCGGGGCCATGCTGACGGCGCTGCCGGACGCGCCGTGGGCCAGGTACAGGCGAGACATGCCGGGCTAGGGTAGGGCGTCGACCGGCACAGCGTGGTACACATGCTCGCCACATGCGTATGCCACAGTGAAGTCCAATTCGATGACCAGCTCCGCCGCGAACCCCATCCTCGTGCCCTCGCGACCCGCCGCGGCGCTCGCGGGGGTCGTCGCCGGGGCCATGGCCCTCGGCGCCACCGAGCTGCTGGCGGGGCTGATCGCGGGCGCTCCGTCGGTGGTGCTCGAGATCGGCGCGCTGCTCATCTCCCTCCAGCCGCCCGGGGCCAAGCAGTTCGTCGTCGACCTGTTCGGCACCGCCGACAAGGACGTCCTCAACGTGGCGATCGTGCTCGGGGCGCTCGTGCTGGCCGCTGCACTCGGCATCCTCGCCCGCCATCGACGCAGCTGGACGACTGCGGGCTTTGCGGTGATCGCGCTCGTCGGCCTCTACGCCTCGCTCCGCGATCCACTGGTGGATGCCGTGCTCGCCGTCCTGGCGGCCGTCATCGGCTTCGCGGTCGGTACGACGGTCCTTGGCTGGCTGCTCCGGATGGCAACGCCGAGCGGCCTGGTCGAGATGCCGAACTGGGGTCGACGCCGCTTCATCGGCTCGTCGATCGGGGTTGCCGCCCTGGCGGTGACGGGCGGAACGGTCGGGCGTCTCCTGCTGAACAGTCGCGCGAACGCTGCCCCAACCGCCACCAGCATTCCGCCCGCCATCGATCCGGTTGGTCCGCTGCCGAGCGGGGCTGAGCTGGCCGTCGACGGCATCAGTGACCTGGTGACCTCGAATCGCACCTTCTACCGGATCGACACAAACCTGCTGACTCCGCGGCTCGAGGCTGAGACCTGGAGTCTGTCGATCGACGGCATGGTCGACCGGCCGTTCAGCCTCACGTATCCCGAGCTGCTGGCGATGGAGATGCACGAGGAGTACGTGACCATCGCCTGCGTCAGCAACGAGGTCGGGGGTGACCTGGTCGGGAACGCCCTCTGGCGCGGCGTCCGGCTGCGCGAGCTGCTGGATCGTGCCGGCGTGCGGGCCGGGGCGACCCAGTTGGTTGGTCACTCCTTCGACGGCTGGACGGCCGGCTTCCCGACAGCCTGGCTCGAGCAATCCGATCGCGAGGCGCTGGTGGCCGTCGCCATGAACGGCGAGCCGCTGCCGCCCGAGCATGGCTTCCCGGCACGGCTGATCGTGCCGGGGCTGTATGGCTACGTGTCCGCCACCAAGTGGCTGACGAAGATCGGGCTGACCACCCTGGAGGCGTTCGACGGCTACTGGGTGCCCCTGGGCTGGGCCAAGGAGGCTCCCATCCTCACCCAATCGCGGATCGACGTGCCGCGCTCGGGCAATTCGGTGCCGGCCGGCCCGGTGGCAGTGGCCGGCGTGGCCTGGGCACCGGATCGTGGCATCGCCCGGGTGGAGGTCCGCGTCGATGATGGGCCATGGGCCGCCGCCGAGCTCTCGACCCCGATCTCCGACGCGACCTGGGTCCAGTGGCTCTATCGCTGGGAGGCCGCCCCCGGCGAGCACCAGCTGAGCGCCCGCGCGACCGACGGCAACGGCGAGGTCCAGACGGACCGGCTGACCCGACCGGCACCCGATGGTGCGCGCGGCCATCACACGATCAGCATCAACGTCAACGGCTGAGGCGCACCCCGAGCCTTGACGGCCGGCGCAGAATCGTGGGCGTGCCGGCCTCCCAGACGCCCCTCTTCATCGTGAATCCGATTGCCGGCAGTGGTCGCGCCCGCGGCCTCGTGGCACGGATCAAGGCCTGGCTCGTCGAGCAGGGGATCGATGCGCGGCTCGTCGAGACCGGCGAGAAGGGGCACGCCGAGCAGCTGGCCGCCGAAGCCGCGAGCCTCGGCCACGACCGGGTCATCACCGTCGGTGGCGACGGCACGCTCCAGGAGGTTATCAACGGGCTGATCACCGCGGGCGTCGGGGCCGATGGAAGACCGCCCGTGATGGGCCTGGTCCCGGCCGGCCGCGGCAATGACATGGCCCGCAGCGTCGACCTGCCGATCGACCCGATGGCCTGCCTGCGGATCGCGATGGGCGCCAGCACCCGCCGGTTCGATATCGGCCGTGCGCTGGGCGATGACGGGCGGGAGCGCCACTTCGGTGCAGCCGGCGGCGTAGGGTTCGACGCGCAGGTGGCCTACACCATGGCCGTGCGACGCCGCTTCTGGATGCGCGGCGAGGCGGGCTACTTCCTCGCCACGCTGAACGAGCTGCGCCGCAATCGCAACGGCGGGCTGCGGGTGACGCTCGAAACGCCGGGAGGGGAACGGGTCGTGACCCAGAACTTCCTGTTCGTCTGCTTCGCGAATGGGCCGTTCTACGGTGGCGGCATGCAGATCTGTCCGGATGCTGCCATCGACGACGGCTGGCTCGACGTCTGCATGGTCGGCGACATGTCTCGCCTCGAGGCGCTGCGCGAGCTGCCCGGCATCTACAAGGCGAAGCACGTGAACAACCCGAAGGTGGAGATCGTGCGTGCCAGATCGGTCCACATCGAGGGAGTCGGGTCGACTCGGATCCACCTCGACGGCGAGCCGTTCGGCAGCGTGCCGGTTGCGGTCTCGCTCCTTCCCGGCGCGATCAGCATCGCGGCAGCCACGGCCGGGTCGCCATCCGATACGGTGACTGCGTGACGAAGGAGGAGGCCAGCATCGGGCCGATGCCAGGTGATCGGCTGGTGGGCCGTGGCGGCCGAGTGATCGGTCGCGTGGACGCCGTCTTCGCGGACTACCTGTTGGTGCGCAGCGGCTGGCTCCTGCCGGTCGACCTGTATGTGCCGCGCGACGCGATCACCGAACAGGCCAAGGCGACGCTGCGGGTGGAGCTCGACCGCCGCGCGGCGTACGAGGCCTGGCACCGACCGCTGAAGCACGCGCCGCACGACTAACGCATGGACGTCGCCTTCGACCCCGCGACCCTCGAGCTGCTGAGAGGCGCCGAGGAGGTGGAGATCGAGACCAGCCGGGAGCGGGGCGCACCGAGCCATCGGACCATCATCTGGGTCGTCGTGGACGCCCAGGATCGCGTGCTGATCCGAACCTATCTGGGGCCTGGCTCGCGATGGTACCGAGAGGCGTTGGGCGCTCCGCAGTGCCGGCTGCACGTGGGCGGGCGCATCATCGACGTGCGCGTCACGCCTGCCGCGGACCCCGTCCGCATCGCCGCCTACAACGAGGAGCTGCTGCGGAAGTACGCCCGCTCGAAGTCGACGCCATTCATGCTCGTGGACCAGGTGCTGCCGACGACACTCCAGCTGCTCCCGCGCTAGGCCCCCGGAGCGGTGGTGCGCTACCCTTGACGCGATGGATGAGGCTGCGCGCGCCGAAGCGTTCTACGCCCACGTGTCGGGTGGCGGCAAGGTGGAGCCCGACGACTGGATGCCGGACGACTACCGCGCCGCGGTCCTGAAGTTCGTCGAGATGCACGCCAACAGCGAGCTGATGGGCGTCCTGCCCGAGCGCGAGTGGATTCTTCGTGCGCCGACCCTGCGCCGGAAGCTTGCGCTGACCAGTAAGGTGCAGGACGAGGTGGGGCACGCGCAGCTCCTGTACCGGGTCGCCGAGGACCTCGGCAAGAGTCGTGAGCAGATGCTCCAGGACCTTCTCGCCGGCAAGACGAAGTTCCACAACGTCTTCCACTACCCGACCCGCTCGTGGGCCGATGTCGGGATCATCGCCTGGCTGGTCGACGCCGCGGCGATCGTCAGCCAGCAGGCGCTGCGAGACTCCTCATACGCC
The DNA here is from genome assembly GCA_964503725.1 of uncultured Steroidobacteraceae bacterium. Lineage (GTDB taxonomy): Bacteria > Chloroflexota > Limnocylindria > QHBO01 > QHBO01 > CF-167. The sequence goes on along the minus strand of CAZDAV010000001.1, from coordinate 2,636 downwards.
CCGTACGCGCGCACCATGAAGAAGATCTGCTGGGAGGAATCGGTGCACATCATGCATGGGCGCGACGTCGTGCTCACGCTGATGAACGGGACCGATGCGCAGCGCGCGCTCGTCCAGGACGCCCTGGACCGATGGTGGGGCCCGCTCATGCAGATGCATGGACCGCCGACCAATCCGGCAACGGACCGCGACCTGATATGGAAGATCAAGGCCAAGGGCAACGAGCAGCTTCGCCAGGAGTTCCTGTCGATCTACGTGCCACGCATCCGGGAGCTGGGGCTGGTTATCCCGGACGCTGGCCTGGCCTACGACGAGGCAGCGGGACGCTGGAGCTACTCCGAGCCGGATTGGGACGAGCTGCGATGGGTGGTGACGGGGCACGGGCCGATGTCGCAGGAGCGCCTCCAGTTCCGTCGCGATGCGCGCTCGGTCACGCAATGGGTCCGCGACGCGATCATCGGCCCGGTCGGCGCGGCCGCCTGAGGCCGCCATCCCCTCGATGGGCTCAAAGGACCGGGTCTGGGAGGTCTTCCGCCAGGAGGCGGAGGGCGACCCGATGATCCATGGCGGGTCGGTCAATGCGCCGGACGAGGAGCTGGCAACGCACTACGCCCGCGAGTTCTATGGACGGCGCCAGGAGAGCGAGCGACTCTGGATCGTGCCGCGCGACGCCATCACCGAGCTCGACGACCCGGACCTGCTGAAGCCCCCGTTCGATCGGTCCTTCAAGCGCCCCGGCGGATTCCTGATCAAGCACAAGCTGGAGGCAGCTCGCGAGCGAGCCGGGAGCGAGGGCGTCGCGACCGAGGAGAGCGGCGAGTGACCGACCTCGATGCGACCACCCGCGACGCGCTGGCCGAGCTGCTGCTGGCGATGGCGGACGACGAGTTCGTGCTCGGCTTCTGGGACTCCGAGTGGACCGGCATCGCGCCGATCCTGGAGGAGGACGTGGCCATGAGCTCGGTCAGCCAGGACGAGATCGGCCATGCCCGGGCCCTGTACGAGCTGCTGGCCGGCCTGACCGGCGATGACGCCGACCGGATCGCATTCGGCCGTCCCGCCGACGCGTATCGCCACGCCGCCCTGATGAACCACCCGCGCACCGACTGGGCCTTCACGATCGCGCGGCGCTACCTGTACGAGAGTGCGGATGCCGTGCGCCTCGAGTCGCTCGCCGCCTCCGCGTACCAGCCGCTGGCCGACCTGGCGGTCAAGATGCGGCGCGAGGAGACCTACCATATCCTCCATTTCGACCTCTGGCTGCGTCGGCTGGCGGAGAGCGGCGGCGAGTCGCACGAACGCCTGGCCGCGGCCCTGGAGCAGCTCTGGCCCGATGCGCAGGCCGTCTTCGCGCCCCTCGCGGGCGAGGCCCGCCTGGTGGCGGAGCGGATCCTGCCCGACTCGCTCGAGGCGCTCCGCGCCCGGTGGCTGGATCGCGTCGTGCCGCGGCTGGAGGCCCTGCGCCTCCCCGTCCCAACCGCCGAGCAGCGAGCCGCCTTGCCGCCCGGCGAGGGTCGACGGCGGCGCACGCCCGACTTCGAATGGCTCCACGGCGAGTTCACCATGGTCGCCCGCTCCGAGGTCGGGGCGACGTGGTAGCGGCCACCTCGACGCGCGACGCGGCGGTCTGGGCGGCCCTGGCCCAGATACCCGACCCTGAGATCCCGAGCATCAGCCTGGTCGACCTGGGCGTGATCGGCGGCTTTGAATTCGCCGCGCGGCCAGAGGGGGGCGAGCAGCTGACGATCGACCTCCTCCCCACGTTCGTCGGTTGCCCTGCCATCGAGGTGATGCGTGAGCAGATCGTCGAGCAGCTGGGTCAGCTCCAACTGGCCGATGCGGTCGCAGTCAACCTCAGCTTCGTCGAACCATGGACATCGGATCGAATCACGCCGGCCGGACGCGAGGCGTTGCGCTCGAGCGGGTTCGCGCCTCCGGTGACCATCGGCTCGACCTTCCCCGGCGACATGCTGACCGTGCTGCCGATCGCCACCTGCCCGTACTGTGCGTCGCGCAATACCGCCCTGGAGAACCCATTCGGGCCGACTCTGTGCCGCTCGATCTACTACTGCGCGGATTGCCGCCAGCCGTTCGAGGCCTTCAAGGCCGTCTGATCGTCGCCTCAGGACGGTCGCGTTCGATACGGTACCCTTCGCTGCGCGGGAGCGAGGAGACGTGAGCATGGCACTCGATGGGGATGAGGTCCGGTCGGCGGCGGCCGAGCTCCTGGACGCCGGTGCCCACGACCCGCTCGACACCATGCGCCACTCGACGGCACATGTCATGGCGGCGGCCGTGCTGGACCTGTTCCCCGGAGCGAAGCTGGGGATCGGGCCAGCCATCCGCGATGGTTTCTACTACGATTTCGACCTGCCCCGCGCCCTGACGCCGGCCGACCTGGAAGCGATCGAGGCTCGCATGCGCGAGCAGGTCGCGGCCGCCCTGCCGTTCGAGCGGCGTGAGATGGGCCGTGACGCCGCGGTCGAGCATGTCACCACGGCCGGCCAGGACTACAAGTCCGAGATCATCCGCGAGCTCAGCGATGAGCAGGCCGCGGTGATCAGCTTCTATCGGCACGGATCGTTCGACGACCTGTGCCGCGGACCGCACCTCGAGACCACCGGGCGCATCGGTCC